>NZ_KV831007.1:254652-356224 GCF_001836965.1 Streptococcus sp. HMSC063B03
CAGGTTGCTCAAAACACTGTTTTGAGGTTGCAGACGGAAGCTGACATAGTTTAAAGAGATTTTCGAAGAGTATTAAGTCGTATAAATCGTTGAAGCTGTCGCAATGGTATGCCACTGGTTGGCTGTTGTGGCTGCGAAGTCCTTGTCTGCGTAGAAGTCAGTAAATGGTAAGATTTCCACTTCTAGCTCATCGATACGGTCCAGCTGACCTGCCAGATAAGCCTCGATGCGGCTTTCTGCTCGCTTGATGCGTTGCAAGAGCCCGCCCATACGGATATCAACCGTATCCAAGCCAAAGACCTTGTTTTCCTTCAACCATTGATGACTAAAGAGGTCATGGAAGTCTTCAATCTCGCTTCTGAGTTTTGGTAATTCTTGTCTGGCGATTTCTTGCAAGCTTTCTTTATCACCTTCTTGGTAAGCCTGACGAATGCGCCGGCCCACATCGACTTTGCTACTTAAAATCTGATTCAACTGGGCCTGAGTTTCAAAGAGGTAGGCATAGTTGCCAGCTTTTTCTTTAATGTCAGCAAGAATCTCAGCTGTCTGAGCGAAGTGGGGCTTGTCCTGTTCAGGTGTCATATGTCGGTCAAGGATCGGACAGAGAACATCCTGATAAAAGACATAGCGGTTAGGATTGATCCCGCTGAGATTACCTGGTAGGTCTGGTAAAAGGTTGGCAAGGTCAATCTGCATAAAATCTTCAACCGATAGACCTGTATTGGTCTGGAAATGAGCAGACAAACGGTCTAAGTCATTGCGGTAGCTGAGTTCTGCCCAGATTTGCAGGCTTGGTAGGATAGAGAATTGGGCTGTTTCCCCACCATTATCCCCCCAACCAGTTACGATGACTTGTTTAATATCATTGGTACGACAAGCTTTATTGGCTTCAATAGCGATGAGACGGCTGAAATGGTTATTGGGTGTGAAACCAATCCACTTCCAAGCACCTCCTGCAAATGCAAGGTCATGGCTAATCTTGTGATGGTTGCGGAAGTTGCGATTGTATTTTTCCTCGCTATCCTGATAATAGTCCCAGTAAACCAAGGTCACACGATCTTTGAGGCGGTCTAGGTAGACACGAGTTTCTTCTGGAATTTCCACATCACGGTCGTACTGGCCATCTGCTGACATGAGTTTGAAGAACATATCGCTCCACATCTGGCAGTGGAAACCATATTTGTCAGCAATATCCAGCACGTGCTCCAAGTGTTGGCACATGAGGAGACTACGGTCCACAACACCGTTGAGAATCAAGTAGCGTCCCAAACCAACCAAGTGGGCTTCGTCCATCCCGATATTGACCTTGCGAGTTTGTAGTTTAGACAGAGTAGCAAACATGCCGTCAATCAGGTCATAAACCTTTTCTTCGCCGATAAGAAGGATATCCTCCACATCACGGAGTTCCTGCACTTCCTTGACACCCCATTTGACGAAGGCTGACAAGTGGGCCAAGGTCTGGATGCAAGGTACAAAGGTCATATAAAACTGCTGGGCATAGGCTTCTATTTCCTGCAATTCCTCAGCTGAGTAGGCTCCACGGAAATAGCCAAAGTAAGGCTGCCCTTCAATCTGGTAAGTGTCTTCCATGTAGAGTTCAAAGGTTGAGTAGCCCATGAGAGCCAAGACCTCAATCATCTGCTTGGCAGCAGCCACATTCAGCACTGCATTTCGAGAACAGTCTGCCATATAAGCCAAATCTTCATAAGCTGCTTGTTCTCCAATCTCTACCTTGTCACCTTCTGCTAGAGCTGTTACCAACAAGGACAAGGCACGATAAAGTTGGTGGGGTTTGCGGTAAGTTAGTTGATAGTGGCCACCCTCACCCTTGATAGAGATAGAGGCTTGGTCAGACTGAGCGACAGCTACTTCCACATCTGGTAGAGAAATGTGCTTTGTCAGCAAGTCGATTGCCTGAATTTGTTTGGAACTAATTCCTGTAAATCTTACCATTGGTTTTCCTCCTGTAGCCAGTTGACAAGGGCACCGTAGAGATTGGCATCTGCGTGATAGGTGCAGGCCTGGATAACAGGTGCGACTGTGTATTCTTCGTAGGTATCGACAAAATAATCAACAGCCTTCTTGACACCTTGAATAAAATCTGGATTTTGACTGATAGAGCCTCCCAGGCTAATGACATCTGGATCAATAAGATATTGGATATTGAGCAAACCTTGCGCCATATTACGATTCATGCGCTCGATAGCTTCTTGACAAAGGGTATTGCCTGCTGCAGCCTCTTGGTAAACCTTGCGGCCGTCCCAGTCAGTCTGACCAGATTTTTCAATCACGTAGCGCACCATATTCCCAGTTGACGCTAGTTGCGACCAGTTGTTGAGCTTTTCAGCAGGGGCAAGGGTTGTCATGTAGCCAAATTCTCCACCCAGGCCGTGGCGACCTCGATGAAGTCTACCATTGATAATCATGGCTCCGCCAATCCCTGTCCCAATCACGACACAGGCTGCATTTTCAAGTTCTGGATGAGCCAGTAATTCACTGAGTCCAACGCAGTTGGCATCATTTTCTAGATGGACAGGAATCTGATAAGAGCTAAGCGCCTCATACCAAGAAAATCCGTGAATGTAGGGCACCGCACTGAAGCCATCAATCACACCTGTCTCTTGATTGACCGCGCCTGGAACGCTCATCGCAATCCCACTGTAATACTGTTCTGACAAGCGCTGGTCTAACCAAGCTAGTAAATCCTCCAAACTTTCAGGCGTTGGAATGCTTGTCTTATTCAGTATTTTCCCATCAGGAGTCAGACTGGCAAACTTAATCCCAGTCCCTCCGATATCAATCGTTGCAATGGTCATTGTTTTTACCATAAAAAGGGGCAAATCAGCAGTTAGTTCTTACCTTTTCGCCCCTCCTTTCTCTTTATGTTTACTTTTTGAAATTAAATTTCTTCTTTTTTGATGAATTCTGTACGAATCTCTTGTGGTGAAATGAGGCCTCTATGAACTGGGTATGGTCGTTCAAGTAGGTCAAGAAAGAGATGTTGGCTTTCCGGTACACGTACATTTTCACTACACATATTGTAGTAACGAAGAACATAGCCTTCTTCATTTTCAGATACCTTAAAGGCTGTTGGACAGATTTGCGGTATGCTGAGAACAGAATGGCTCAAGAGGCTACCAGTCGCAGCCACGCTTCCTTCTTGTTTAGCAAGCTGAAGGCTGGTAAATGGTGTCTGCAAGGCTTTAGCACGACGATAGGCTGAAAAGCGTTCTTGGACTTGGTGGCATTCAAGCGCAAACTCGACTTCAAACTCACGCAAGCATTGTGCTTCTGGTGTTGGGAAGTAACCCCAGTCACCTAGCTCACCTGACGCACGCAGAATGGTCACTGCAATAGTGTCGTCCCCAAGGATTTCGTATTCATTCAATCCCTTGTTGGATACAGTCACACCTTTTTCATCGTCATACAGACTAACAAAGGCTTGTTGGTGTTGAGGATTTTCAGGATTTTCCCATGAAGCTGCTGGTTTGTTTGGTCGTGTCACTACCTCATAAATGCTTTCAGAATCATTACTTGAACGCTTGTTGTGAGTCTTGACCAAGAGACGGATACGGTGGTCTTTGGCAGTGTTAGTAAAGCGAGTCTTGCAACGGATTTGTGGATTATCAACGAAGATAGTCATCTCAGTTTCAAGAGGAATGCTTGTCAATTCTTCTGAACGTCCAGCTTCACGCTTCATAAACTCGATGATGCCTTTTTGCTCTTCTTCTAGCTTTTCATCTGCACTGACAGGCACGGTCAATTCATGTTTGAGCAAAATCTTAGCGTAGCGAGCTGTGTTTTCCAAGACCTCGTAGCCCTTAAGCTCTGCATAGATTGGCTCTGTTCCTTTTGGTTGGAAATAGATATACTCGTTTCCGATGTCACCACGGTCTTCGAAGCGGATAAAATCTTCATAGGCTTCGTGAGTTGTCTTGTCATAGACTGTGATATTGTCATCCACACTCACCGTTACAAATGGCGTATCAATTACTCCATTTTGGTAAATACCGTCACGGTGTTCTTGTTCTCCTTCCAGCAATTGGAAGGTTGTCCAAGAAAGCGGTGCTAGATGAACTGGAATGGTCACGCGCACTTGTCGAGCGATACGAGCTTGGCGGAACTTATCTTTTGGTAAATCGTACTCAAAATTAGCTCCGAGGTCTTCGATTTTAGCCTCTACAGGACGACCATCCAAGTCCTCCACACGATAACTTGGCAAGGTTAAGGCAGCCATCTTCTTGTATCCCTCTGTTGGGTGCAATTCCTTGAAATCACAAGTCGCCACATCAATCACTGTGCTGACAGTATCGACCTTATCATGCAGGCCTGTGTTAATGACAGTAAAGAGATAATCACTTTGAGCCTTAGCTGTAGCGATTTTACCCTTCCATTCGTTAAGAAGATTGCTCTTAACAAAGTTTCCGACTTGGTTAACCTTGGCAAAACGAGTTTCCATCTCGCGGTGAACTTCGTCCACGCTACAGCCACAGATGCTATCATGCGGCGCATTTTGCAAAAGAGTTTTCCAAGCATAGGTCAACTGGTCCTTGTGGTTATGACCCCCAGTGATAATAGTCAAGGGTTCTACAACTTGCTCTAGGAGGTTGCTATTTTCTTGGAAGGCTTGTTTGAGATAAATACGAGATGAAGAAGTGTTGGCAAGTGTGTACCAGCCGTCTGTTTCCTGACTGGTCAACTCACCTGTAACCGTTGATAATTGCTCTGGTAGGGCACTTTCCACAGCTTGAACATATTCATCAAAAGAACTATGAACAAAGGTTACATCTGGGAAGAGTTCATTTGCCACACGAATGGCTTCACTCAAATTTTTCTGGACAGGCTGATGGTCACAGCCGTTCATCATCAACCACTGGTTGGTCGAAGCATAGTCACGCACGTCTGCCAGTTTTTGTTTCCAGAAGGTCAAGGCCTCGTCTTTATCAACTGGGATTTCATTCCCATTACTATACCAGTTGGCAAAGAGGATACCGAGGACACGACTTCCGTCCGCACCCTGCCAGTACATTTCTGAAAACTGGGAAGTAAACTGCTCATCTTCGAGAACTTGGTTGTCAAATCCAATCGGTTTCACACCACGACCAAAGGCTGCCACGTGAATGCCTGATTTTTGAAGGATTTGAGGAGCTTGTCCCATATTTCCAAAAGTATCTGGGAAGTAACCAATCTGAGTGGATTTGCCCCATTTTGCAGCTTCTTGCTGACCAATCAAGGTATTGCGGACATTGGCTTCACTTGAAATCAAGTAGTCATCTTGCAAGATGTAAAAAGGACCAATTTTAAGTTTGCCTTCGTCGATGTATCGTTGGACTTTGTCGCGATTTTCAGGGCGAATCTCCAAGTAGTCATCAAGGACAATGGTTTGACCATCCAAGTGGAAGCTCTTGAACTCAGGGTCATTTTCAAAGAGATCAAAGAGATTGTCAAATAATTCCACCAACTGCATACGGTGGCTTTCAAAAGGCAAGTACCACTCACGATCCCAGTGACTATGTGAGATAATATGTACGACAACATTTTCCATGAAGTAAAACCTCATTCTAAATTTAAATTTTTATTGTTAACGTTTTTGGATGTAAGATTTGTGATTCTTTCCAAGAATCAGTGAAGCGAAGGCGAGCTCCTTATACTCAATGAAAATCAAAGAGCAAACTAGGAAGCTAGCCGCAGGTTGCTCAAAGCAAAGCTTTGAGGTTGCAGATAAAGCTGACGTGGTTTGAAGAGATTTTCGAAGAGTATTAGCGAATATCCAAGTAATCCAAGACCAACTCACAGAACATCATGTTGGCCCAAGAGAACCATTCACGAGAATAAAGAGTTGGGTCATCTACGTGGAAGCTTTCATGCATAACACCAGTACCACCATCGCAAGCAACCAGCTGATCCAGTAAGAATTTCTTCTCTGCTTTATCTGTCGTTGTCAAGCCTTGGATAGACAGAGCGATTGGCCAGATATAGCGATAGAAGGTATGAGAACTTCCGAGACCGCTAGCGTATTCTCCTTGGTAGAAATATGGATTTTCAGGGCTCAAAATGGTACGACGAGTTGCTTGATACACTTCATCATCGACCGAACAGTAACCCAGATAAGGTGCAGCCAGCAGACTTGGTACGTTTGGATCATCCATGATGCTGGCATTTCCTAGACCATCCACTTCAAAGGCATAAATCTTTTCGCCCTTGCTGTTGCTTGTGTAGGCGTAGTTTTCGATCCCTTCTTGGATCTCCGCTTTGAGACGCTTAGCATCATCAATAACACTCTCGCTATCAGCTAGGTCTAGTTCTGCAAAGATTTCTTGAACATACCCCAAAACAACAACTGCAAACATATTGGACGGAATCAAGTAACTATACTGACAACAGTCATCGCTCGGACGAAAGGCTGACCAGGTCATACCTGTCACTGCAAAGTCAGGGCCAAATCCATCATTTACCAAGGTGTCTTCCTTGCGGTCCGTATCCCGGACAAAACGATAAGGAGAGTTCTTGTGGTCTTGTTCCACTGTCCACAGATGAAGAATTTCCTTGGTCGCTGCGACAAAAGTCTCATCAAACTGACTAGTCTCGCCAGTCTCTTTCCAGAGGAGATAAGCCAGTTGCAAAGGATAGCAAAGCGAGTCTACCTCATACTTGCGCTCCCAAATCCAGCCATTAAGGTCAGTATGGTCAGTCTCGTGGTGCCCCTTCCAGTTCTCCTCAATGTTGAAAGAATTGGCATAAGGATCCTTGAGTACCAAGGTCATCTGACGTTTGACCAAACCTGCAATGGTCTGACGCAGAAAGGTATCTCTTTTGGCCACATGCAGGTAGGGTCTGAGTTGGGCTGTCGAATCTCGAAGCCACATGGCAGGAATATCCCCAGTCAAGACAAAAGTTGAACCATCTTCTAGGATTTCAACCGTATTGTCCAAGGTGTCTGTATAGCAACGCTCAAAGACATCCACCCACTCCGGATGGTCCTTGGCCCGCTCTGCTACTTCATCCAGCCAATCTCTAACAATTTCTTTTGAATAAATCATCGTGCAGTATCCTCTTTCAAACAAGTTTCATTTTCAGTATATAGCTTTTGAGACAGAAAATACATACACAAATGATAGTCATTTTTCTACAAAATAGTTATCTTTGAAACTCCTTTTCTAAAGGCTATCTTTTTCTGATATAATGTAGAAAAACAGCTAAAGGAAAGACTATGAAACCACTACTTGAAACCATCGATACCCGCTTTGGAACTGCCAGCAAGCATGCCTTTTCTCGGGGAAATACCCTGCCATACACAGGCGTGCCTTTTGGGATGAATTACTTTGTACCCCAGACCAGTGACCAGGAGGGCTCTTGGTTTTTCGATCCACATCTGCCTATCTTTCAGGGGATTCGATTAACTCACCAGCCCAGTCCTTGGATTGGAGACTACTCTTGGCTCCTTCTAACACCTGTCACAGGCCAACTGGGCGGAGACAGTCTCTTTCATCGCCAATCTTCCTATGATATGGATAAAGCCTCTTTCCAACCTCATTATCTGAAGATTTTCTCCCTGCGCTATCAGATTGAAAGCCAGCTCACACCGACTTGCTACGGTGCTTCTATTCGTTTGGAGCAAAAGCAAGGAAAAGCTCTCTCCCTCTATCTCCACGCAGCAGATGAACTGACCGTAGAGCAAGTAGATAAGCGGAATCTTGCCCTGCGACAAGAAGGAAAAACTGAAACCAACAAAAATCCACTAACGATGTTCACTGTCCTGCAAATGAATACGGATATCCTTGCTATCAGCCAAGAAGGTGGAGACTGGCGAATCGACCTGGCAGATAGTCATGCTGAAATTCAGCTAGGGACTTCTTTCATCTCTCCTTCTCAAGCTCTGCTTAATCTACCTCAAGAAGATTTTGAAGGCTGTAAAGCAAGTGCCCAAGCGGATTGGGAAAATCTCCTCCATCGTTTTGACATTATAGAGACAGGAGAAGCTAACCGAACCTTCTTTGACCACTGTCTCTACAGACTCTTCCTCTTTCCTCAGACTTTTTATGAGGTTGATGAATCAGGGCAAGCCATCCACAAAGATTTGGCTACTGGAACTGTAAAGCCCGGTGTCCTCTTTAGCAATAATGGTTTCTGGGATACCTTCCGCACCACATTCCCCCTCTTTGCCCTTATCATACCGGAACACTACCACCGCTTCTTAGAAGGATTTCTCAATAACTACCGCGATACTGGTTTCCTTCCAAAATGGCTGGCTCCAGATGAACGGGGTATGATGCCAGGTACACTTATAGACGGTATTATCGCCGATAGCGCCTGCAAGGACATGGCTCCCGACTTGGAAGAAGAACTCCTTCAAGCCATGCTTGAAACAGCCAGCAAGTCCGACCCTCTCGGCATCAATGGTCGTCACGGACTAGCCCAATACCAAGAACTGGGCTACCTCTCTACCGACCACCACGAAAGCGTCAGCCACACCCTAGACTATGCCTATAGCGATTTTTGTATCGCTAGCTGTGCTGAAAAACTAGGGAAAATAGAAATCGCTGAAACCTACAAGGCCGCATCACAAAATTACCGCTATCTATTTGACGCTGAGACAGGTTACATACGAGCGTGTGATGGTCAAGGCAACTTCCGTCCTGACTTCTCTCCTTATGGTTGGGGACGCGACTATGCCGAATGCTCTGCCATTCAAGCAACTTTAGGCGTCCTCCATGACATCCCAGACTTAATCCAGCTTATGGGTGGAAAAGAAGCCTTTAGCAACTATCTTTTGAAAACCTGTCAAGATGCTCCCCTCTTTGAGACAACAGGCTATGGCTACGAGATTCACGAAATGAGCGAGATGGCTACCGCTCCTTTTGGGCAACTCGCCATTTCCAACCAACCTAGCTTCCACATTCCTTATCTATTCCGTTACAGCAACTACCCTTACTACACTGCCCTTCTCATCAAGACGCTCCGTCAGAAAGCTTTTCACCCAAGTTGGGAAGCCTATCCTGGCGATGAAGACAATGGTAGTCTCTCTGCTTGGTACATCTGGTCAGCTCTCGGATTTTATCCGACCTGTCCAGGAAAACCAAGCTATGATCTCGGAATCCCTCTCTTTGACCACCTCCGAGTCTATCTCGCTAAAGAAGATAAATGGCTAGATATTCATACTGAGCAAAACCACAGCCATTTTAACTTTGTAAAAGAATGCCGACTGGATAAAACACTCGTATCAACTATTCAACACCAAAACCTCTTAAAAGCTGAACAACTAACCTTTATACTTAGCTGGCTACCAAGTCATCGCTAAATAATAAAAAATCTGCAATCCCCAAGATTATCCACAATCTGTGAATAACTATCCCAAACTGTGCTTAACTCTTGAGTTTCAGCAATTAAAACTACTTTATAATCCTCAAAAGTTACTAAATTGGTCACACAAATAAGAATTATCACTAAAATAATCAGAAGTTATCCACACTTATCCACAACCTGTTAGTAACTTTTATGAATAGCTAAGACCTATCTCTCACGAACACTAAAAAGAGCCTGACTCCAGGCTCTTTAGTCTATTATTTCTTCTCAGCACGGAGGGCTGACAAGATTTGTGTACGGATATCATCCACACCATTTGGCGTATTTGGTAAAAAGATCGTTTGATTTCCTTTAGAAGCAAAGGTATTTAAGGTATCCAAATACTGGTTGGTCAAGAGGATAGACATGATTTGCTCTTCTGTCATACCAACATTGGCTTCCTTGAGTTCTGTGATAGACTCTGCCAATCCATCCACAATCGCCTTACGTTGTTGGGCAATCCCCACACCATGAAGGCGGTCTTTTTCTGCTTCGGCTTCAGCTGCAGTGACGATTTTAATCTTGTCTGCTTCCGCCAATTCTTGCGCTGCGACCCGCTTACGTTGCGCCGCATTGATTTCATTCATGGATTGCTTGACTTCTGCATCTGGTTCGACCTTAGTAATCAAGGTTTTCACAATAATATAACCGTAAGTAGTCATTTCTTCCGCCACTTGGTGTTGAACTTCGAGGGCAATCTCATCTTTTTTCTCAAACAATTCATCTAAGGTTAATTTGGGAACAGAAGAGCGAAGAGCATCTTCGATATAAGATTTAATCTGAGATTCTGGACGCATGAGTTTATAGTAGGCATCTGTCACGCTCTGCTCATTGACACGGTACTGAGTCGCCACATTCATCATAACGAACACATTATCCTTGGTTTTAGTCTCAACAACAATATCACTTTGCAACAAGCGCAACTGAATCCGCGCTGCAATCGAGTCAATTCCAAAAGGCAAGCGAATGTGAATACCGCTATTGGCAACCTTTTGGTATTTCCCAAAGCGTTCAATAATCGCCACCGACTGCTGACGAACTACATAAACTGTACTCAGTGTGACTATCACCAATAGGAGTACACAAACCACCAAAAAAATCATCAAAAATGTTGCCATTATCGTGACCTCCATCATTATTTTTCCTGTATTATAGCACATTTAAAGAAGGCTGTGCAGTTTTTACTGCGATTTTTCCTGAAATGTCAATAATTAGAGGTGAATTGTCACATTGTCGTCTGATTTCTTGCTAAACCAACTGGTAAAGAATTAGGTCTACCATGCTAGTTCTTTCTAACTCCGTTGATTATCAACATACTATCTAAACTTTACAAGTCGTGGACAAAGAAACGAAACAAGTATTCGTGAGAGGAGGTGAAACTAATGAACCTTGCCACAGAGCTCGTTCTTACTATTATAGCGGATGTCATAGCAGGAATTATCTTGTATTTCGTCTGCAAATGGCTAGATGGTAAGAAGTAGACCGAGTGACTAGCCTATCAACACCCGTTAAATCTCTAAGATACGTCAAAAAAGCCCTTAACTACTGGCATAGTTAGGGGCTTTGGTGTTCTAATGAACCTTGTCCGTTAAAATCATTCTAACATACAAGCCCCGATATTTCAAGAGTTTTATTTATTTTTTTAAAGCGCCTTATATATCTGAAAGATCTATCATGAAGTTAGCCATCTAGTACCCAAAAACCGACTAGCTCCTATGATCTAGTCGGTTTCTCATCAATGTGCCAACATTTCTTGGGCGATTTCTTGGCCAGATAGGTTATCTGGGTAGTAGGTTGGCCAGTTATCCATTTCTTCAAAGAGGGCTTCTTGGCTTGTGCCTCCAAAGAAGATATGGAAATGTTCTGCCTTAACTGGGGCGATATTATGGTCACTAAACTGAACATACTTGAATTGTCCAGCATCAGCATCTGTCGCTTCAAAGAGGAAACGCACACCACGATTGCCTTTCTTATAAGTCAAGATTTTCTTACCAACATACTTGTAGGTGAATTTCTTACTTTGTCCACCTTGAACAAATTCCATAGTGTTATCAGTGATATTAATCTTAGTTACATCTGTCTGATAGCCTTTTGTATAGTAGGCCTTGTACTCAGCCTGAGTCATCTTACCAGTCAACTTAGCCTTATAGTCAAAGACCTGATCCAAAGTTCCATCTTCAAGGAAAGGATAAACTGACTGCCAATTACCTGCATAGTCACTCAAGGTGCGGTCCTTGACAGCTGTATCTTCAAAATAACCATTTTGAACTGTCTTGGTATCCTCTGCCTTTTCAGGCTCGATTGCTGGGCCTTCTTGGTCTGTTGTTTGTTTTAGAGCCTTGAGATTTTTCTCCATCACGGAAATGTAGTTTTCTCCAGCCTTGGTATCCTCTTCTGTCAGACTTTCTAAAGGATTAAGGACATCTGTTTTGACACCTGCTTCTTTTGAAAGTGTGTTAGCAAGGGCTTGTGAGGCATTTTCTTCAAAATAGATATAGGCGATTTTATTTTTCTTAACGTACTCTGTCAATTCCGCCAAGCGAGCAGCTGATGGCTCTGCATCTGGAGAGAGGCCTGAAATTGCGACTTGTTTGAGTCCATAGTCCAAGGCAAGGTAGTTAAAAGCTGCGTGTTGCGTTACAAAGCTCTTTTGTTTGGCTTGAGACAAGCCTTCTGTGTAGGCTTTATCCAAGGCTTGCAATTTTTCAATATAGGCAGCAGCATTCTTATCAAAGGTCTCTTTTTTATCAGGATAATCTGCTGATAAGCTATCACGGATATGCTCTACTAGTTTAATGGCACGAACTGGTGATAACCAAACATGGGGATCGAACTCATGGTGATGACCTTCTTCTCCATGGTCATGCTCTCCCTCTTCTTCCTCGCTACCTGGTAAGAGCAACATATCGCCTGTCGCCTTGATGGTTTTCACCTTTTTCTTATCCAAGGTATCTAGCAATTTAGGAACCCATGTTTCCATGTTTTCATTTTCATAAACGAAGGTATCTGCATCTTGGATTTTGGCAACTGCCTTGGCAGACGGTTCATATTCATGGGGTTCTGTACCAGCACCGATGAGGAGTTCTACATTAGCCGTATCTCCTGCGACTTGCTTGGTAAATTCATAGACAGGGTAAAAGGTTGTCACGATATTTAGTTTGCCATCTGCCTGCTTTTGATTGGAACAAGCCACTAAAAACAAGGCACATAGACTGGCTAGCAATAAGCTAATTTTTTTCACGTTAGTCTCCTATTTGATAAAACGTCTTACTAAACTGATGAGTAAAAAAACAGTTACAAAAATAATGGTAATACTTGCACTTGCAGGTGTTTCTGCATAGTAGGAAATGTAAAGTCCTGCTACCATTCCCAAAAATCCAATAGCACTGGCAAGCAGCATAACCGATTTAAAGTTTTTCCCCAGACGCAGGGCAATACTAGCTGGCAAGACCATAATGGTCGATACCAAAAGAGCTCCCGCAGCAGGAATCATAAGTGCAATGGCCACCCCCGTCACCATGTTAAAAAGAATGGACATGGTACGAACTGGCAAGCCATCCACAAAGGCCGTATCCTCATCAAAGGTCAAGATATACATTGGACGAAGGAAGAGGAAGGTCAAAATCAAAACAACCGCCGCAATGACAAAGAGGGAAATAACCTGCTCTTCACTGATAGTCACGATTGAACCAAAAAGATACTGGTCCAAACTCATTGAACTCGAGCTTTTACCCTTGCTCATGACAATCAGAGAAACAGCCAGACCTGTTGACATGAGGATAGCTGTCCCGATTTCCATAAAGCTCTTGTAAACCGTACGGAGATACTCCAAAAAGACCGCCGCAATCAAGACAATGGCAATAGTGGAAATAGTCGGAGAAATCCCCAGAACCAAACCAAAAGCTACACCCGAAAGCGAGACGTGGCTGAGAGTATCACTCATCAAACTCTGACGACGCAAGATAAGGAAGGTTCCCAATACCGGCGAGAAAAGACTCATGGCAATAACGGCCAGAAAGGCACGCTGCATAAAGTCATAAGATAATAAACTAAGCATGGCCTACCTCCTGATCATTTTCATGAACGTTGAAACAACGCCATGGTGAGTCTTGGTTACGGACTAGATGAATATTGCGGTCCGCATAATCCTTAACTTCTTCAGGATCATGGGTAATCATCAAAACAGCCTTGCCGTGATGATGGGCGCTGTGGTGCATGAGTTCGTAAAATTCATTTTTACTTCCTGCATCCATCCCCGTTGTCGGCTCATCTAGGATAAACACATCTGGGTCAGAAGCAAACATACGCGCAATCACCGCTCGCTGCTTTTGCCCCCCAGATAGAGAACCCAAGCGTTTGTCTCTGTGTTCCCACATGCCAACTGAGTCCAGACTAGCCTTGATATGCTCCTCATCATGAGCATTCAAACGACGGAACCAACCTTTTCGCGGATAGCGACCCGACTTGACAAACTCATAAACCGTACTTGGAAAACCAGCATTAAAACTGGCAATCTGTTGAGGAAGATAGGCTATTCTCAATTTCTTACCCTGCGTATTTGTCTTTGAAATAGTCACCTTTCCAATGCGTGGCTGAAGGATTCCAAGACTGGCCTTAATCAGTGTCGTCTTAGCTGCCCCATTCTCCCCTGTCAAGGTAACAAATTCCCCACTATCAACACTATAATTGATATGTTCAAGAACAGGCTCCTTATCATAATAGAAGGATAAATCCTCTACCGTAATGTATCTCATTATTTGATTTCTCCTACTAAAGCAGTCAAAAACCGCTGAATCACTTTTTGTTCATTTGGAGTAAACTGAGTCGCCACTTGTTCATAAGTTAAAAGTGTATGCTCATGGTGATGATGGTGCTCCTCAGCGATTGGACGAGCCAAATCAGTCAACTGGTAAAAAATCACACGCGCATCCTTAGGATCTTTAGATGTTTCTAACATCCCTTCCTTAACCAGAGATTTAATGGCCTTGGTAACCGCCGCCTGACTGACATTGAGGCGACGAGCCAACTCTGAATTGGTTAAAGATTCCTCCGACAAGAGCATGAGGATATGCTCCTGGGTATTGGTCAGAGCTACCTCGCTAGTACAATGACCTATTAGAATTTCATGCTGATTTTCCGCCTGCAAAATCACCTCATTTAAAAAAGCATCGATATCCTTCGCTAGCTGTCTCATATCTGACTCCTTTCCTTTTGGACTTCTCTTTTTTAAGAGAAAAATACTATTCTTTGAAAAATTATTTACTGGTTAATTATATCACAACCAAAAAAAGAGTCAAGAAAAAACGTGAAAACCAGTTTCATTCTTGAACTCTTCTATATATTATTATCTATTTGAATGTCTTGACATCTCCATCATAAGTCGCCCAATCTTTGCTGAAAAAGCGTTCATTCAGATGGTAAGTCGGAGCTGGCGTGGGATTGGATAGGAAAGGATCAACTGCCTTATCAAAAGCAAGCCAACCCAACCAACCTAGGTGAATGGTATCCTTAACAAAATAAGGATCCCCTCCATTTTTTGAAAAGTCAGCAATATTAGTGAAACCTTGACTTTCTAATTGGTAACGAATTTTCTCCACTGCATGCTGGTACATATCTTCTCTGAGCCCTGTGTAGTCCATCCATTTCTTATTGACAGGCTGGATGACAAAGAGGACATTAACTTTCGATTTTGCAAATTGATTGAGAACCAACTGTAAATCATTATATTCAGATGATTTTAGGAAACTGTAATTCTTTTGATACCCTTCCCATTTTTTCAAATCCTTCTTAACCTCTCTCGTATAGAAATGATTTTCCATCCCCATATCATTATTGGTCGTATTGGCTTCTGCATCCTTTCGAGCAATTTTTTCTAACTCTTGGTAAGAAAATTGATCTGGAAGATCTTTTAAATAATTTTCCACATGTTCCTTATATTTGAGTTTTCCTCTAATGGAGAACTGACCAAATAGAGAAGCCTGTCTCTCATTGAATCGGGCAAAAATATTAATAGCAACCTGATCAACCTCTGATAATTCTTCACCCTTTGACAGTTTTTGAACAATGCCTTTTAATGCAACATTAGGATTCTGCTTTAACAATCGAATAGCCGCATGCTTTGCAGCAGTGTCACCAGATTGATTCTCCAGAAAAGCTGTCAATTGGTCACTGTTAAAAAATCTCTGAAACGCTGCGGGTTCATAATCAGCCTCCGTAAACCACTGAGGCGAAATTACAAATACTGCCTGCTTATCCTCTATTTCTGGCAAAATTTGCTGTAGGCCAAAATATTGATTTAGAGAGGCTGCTCCTGCTTGACCTAAAAAGTAAGGACGATAGGGACGATGGTATTTCTCGGCTAAAACAGCTGGATGGACACTATCAAATCGAATCCATTCACTGGACCCTAGAAAAGGAATAAAACGCATATTTGGATCTGTAAGAGCCCTTACTTTTTGGCTTCTCTCTTTAAAACTCTCTACACTAACAGAAGCCGCCGAATATTTCTCCTCCGTCAGATTATGGCTTGTTGTACTTGGATAAAAAAAGATGAGTAGAAGAACCAAAAATCCAGCTATGAAGATAGGCCCAAAGATTAACCATAAGCGTTTAAGCATTTTGTAGCTCCACAATACCAGCTATGATTTTATTGGCTGTATTCCAGTCGTCGCGACCAAACTCTGTAACAGGGACACGAATATCAAAACGGTTTTCAATCTCCACAATCAACTCAACCGTTCCCATACTATCCAAGACACCTGCATCAAAAAGATCTTCATCCATCATGTCAGAAACATCTTCCATAAACAACTCATCAATAATTTCAATAACTTCTGATTTGATATCCATTTTTTATTTCCTTTTATTTTTTAAACCATAAATCATTCAAAAATCCAGAAAAGATTAAGAATGACAGCATGACGACATGGAAGGTGACAACCATGCCAAGCAACTGAATCCAGCGATTCTCAGGTAGAGCAGCTTTCCCTGCTTTTTTCCGTTCCTTATTGAGCGTTTTTTTCTTACGAATCCAAGCATCATTAATAACCAAGCCTAATCCATGAAAGAGGCCATAGGCGATATAGTACCAGGTCACTCCATGCCAAAATCCCATAATCAGCATATTTACAATATAGGCCACACTTGAGGTTACATTGCGATTCTTAAAGACCTTCTTTCTGGTCAACACCATGACCATTCGCATAAAGACAAAGTCACGGAACCAGAAAGACAGACTCATGTGCCAGCGATTCCAAAACTCTTTTAAATCCCTAGATAAAAAAGGCTTGTTAAAGTTGACAGGGCTACGAATTCCCATCAAATTTGAAATGGCCAAGGCAAACATAGAGTAGCCTGCAAAGTCAAAGAAAAGTTCTAGACCAAAGGTATACATAACTGCCAAGGCATAGTGGTTAAAAAAGCCACCTGACTGTAGGGCTAGATTCTTCAGAGGAGGGAGTAAGGTCTCTCCTAAAATATGAGCTATGATAAACTTATATAGAAAGCCAAGCATGATATACTTGACAGCCTCTTCCAGCATATCCATCAACTCATCTCGCTCAGGAATGGTCTGATAATTTTCATTAAACCGCTTAAAGCGATCGATTGGCCCGCTTGAAAAAGTCGGCATGAAGAGTAGGAAGCGGAGGAATTCCCAGAGGATAAAATCCTTAATCACTCCATCTCTCAGCTCGATGATAATCCCAACCGAACGAAAGGTCAGGTAAGAAATTCCCAAAAATCCAAGCAAAGACTGCGTTCCATTGATAGCTGGCTGCACCTTGACAAAGATAATCGGCAGTAGGGACAGAAAACTAACTAGGTAGAAAACCCACTTACTATCCTTACTTTTTCGATAGTGCTTATAGAAAAGCAAGAGCAATATTTCCCAGCACAGATAAATGCCCAAGGCAGCCAATTGATTAGTCTTCCCACCTACCAGCATGGTAACGATAAAGAAGAGACTAACCAATACCTCGTACCAGGCAAAGCGTTTCTTGAAAAAGAGGCCGATAAAGATGGGCAAGGTTGCAGCAATCACATAGACAAAATACTGAGGATTGCCGTATGGCTCTAAATGAGGAAGCTGTTTAAAAAACTCCATCATCTCCTATTTACCTCATTAATCAATCCTTTGATATCAATTTTTCCATTTGGAGTCAGTGGCAAACTGTCTCGATAAAGGAATTTGGACGGCATCATATAAGACATCATAATATCTGTCAAGTCTTCCTTAATGGCCTTGGTAATATCGATATCACGCTCAAACTGCTCACGAACACCATCTTTTAAGATGACATAGGCTAGAAGATTTTGCACCTTGTGGTCTTTATTATAGCGCGGTACTGCAACGGCAGACTCGATAAAGCGAGACTTATTGAGGTTTTGAGAGACATCTTCTAACTCAATGCGGTAACCGTTGAACTTAATCTGGAAGTCCATGCGTCCGCCGTAGAGAAGCAAGCCCTCATCTGTCATGGTTCCCACATCACCTGTGTGATAAGCTGGCAGACCTTCAAACTCAAAGAAGGCTTCTGCTGTTTTTTCAGGATTATTCATATAACCTTTTGAGACGGCCGGTCCTGAAACAATGATTTCTCCCTGTTCACCATTTGGCAGTTTATTTCCTTCCTCGTCAATGATAAAGGTTGGAGAATCAGCCTTGGTATAGCCAATTGGTAGACGTTTGAGATTCGCTAGCATCTCATCTGTCACGGCAACTGCTGACAGGGCCACTGTCGCTTCTGTTGGGCCGTAAGCATTGATAATACGGGCATTTGGGAAACGTTCGCGCAGTTTTTGAGCCGTTTTAACCGTCAATTCTTCGCCATCAAAGTAGAAATGCGTGATTCCTGGCATTTTCTCGCTATTGAAGTCTTCAGACAACATAGCCATATCTGCAAAGGAAGGGGTTGATGTCCAGATAGCGATTGGCAATGAAAAGATGGTCGCAAAGAGTTGCTTAAAGTCCTGAGTAATAGCTGAAGGAAGGGCAAAAAGCGTACCTCCCAGTGCCAAGGTCGGCGCCCAGTACATGACGGACAGGTCAAAAGAATAAGGTGGCTGAGCCAGCATTTGCGGACGACTTGGCGTCGCAAATTCCTTATCCGTAATCATCCAGTTGGTAAAACTGAGGAGGTTATCATGGGAAATCTGTACTCCCTTAGGCTTACCAGTTGTACCAGAAGTAAAGATAATGTAGTAGTTATCATCACCCTTGACTGGATGCGTAATCTCATAACTAGTCCCTTGAGCAAAGGCTTCTTGAACCTGAGCTAGAGTCATCATTGGCGTAGAAACCTGCTCCAATGGAAAGTCTGAGATAGCAATAATCAAGCTTGGCTCTGCTACTTCTAAAATAGCCGAAACTCGCTCCAAGGCTGAATGGCTGTCAATGGGAATGTAGGCATGTCCTGACTTAGTCAGAGCTACAAAAGTTGCCAACATTTCATATTCTTGGCCTCCAAAAACAACCACAGGAGACTTCTCTGGTAAATCCAGTTGGTCGATGGCTGCAGCTAAACTATCCGAATCAGCCTTCAAATCTCCATAAGTGTGTTCCTGCCCCAAAACATTGTAAACAGGATAGCTAGGCTGTGTCTGAGCAAAATGCTCAATGGTTTCAATCATATCTACGATTGCTTTATTTGACATAATAAGGATTCTCCTTCAAGTTAAAATTCATTATAGATAAAGCTTCCTTGACCCTGACCAAGATAGCTAAAAAAGTAAAGCAGCCCTAGAAAGATAAGAAAATACAAGGCTGTCCGACCAAGAAATATGTACAATTCTTTTCTCTGTTTCATCAAGAAAAACCATTCATTTCTGTAATTTTCCGTTAAAATAAAATCAATTTCTTACTAATTTATTTTTCTGCTATTATACCACTTTATAGACTAGTTTTTCAATTGTTTACCCGTCTATTTTCACTACGTTCCAGTAACATTAATTTGTTCCATATGATTCTTTCTAATGATAGCTTAAATGCTTTTCAGTATGGATTATATGGGGAGCTACAACAAAGTAGGCTCCATACTACCTATAGAGGATTTTTCCACTATAAATATTATAGAGCCTTATCTTATGTCTCACTTTATCGGTGCAGTTCCCTTTATCTAGAGATTTTTATAGTATGTAATCCTAGAATTCACTATAGATAAATTCTTGAATGTTCGAAAAATCGGTCACAAAACAATAAATCACGATGCTTAAGATAACCGTATAGAAAAATAGCGTCCACAAGATTAAACGGTGTGTGTTAGTTATCTTGGTTTGCAAATTTGTAAAGTTCTTTTTCAACTTCCATCCATCCTTTCACTCCAACATGCATCACATCAAATAAAAAGTAATCATCATACTCTCTGTTTCCATAGTTTAATACCGTTGCACCATAGCTTTTTGCGACATCTTCTATTTTTTTATAAGTTTTCTCCCGCATCTCTCTTGAGACACCTGTGTAGTCATTCCATTTCCCGTTTACTGGGAAAATAATGACCTCAACTTCAATGCCCAATTCTTTGGCAACTGTCAAGAAAAGTTCCATATCTGAATACTCTGGTGACTCGAGGTAGCTCAAATCTTTATTAGAATTCTTCAGCGATGTATAACGATCTTTTAAATAGGTATTGTAGTAGTTATTATCAACAGCATAATCATTATTGTCTGTTTTCTTTTTGACCTCTTCTACAAACTGATTCGTCATTTTCTCCCAATCATAGTCTGGGGTTTTATCCCCTAGTGAAGGATAATCTGATTTGGCATGTTTTTGATAAAAAGTCTGTTTGAGTTTAAAGGAATAAATCGCGTTATCAAACTCTAATAGTTTTTTATCAACAATCGTTCCTTTCTCATCTATGAAATAACTTTTGTATTTTTTGTAGATGTCATTTTGTTGCTTGTTCCCCTTGGTAATCTCGATAATGCGATTGATTAGTTTTTCTTTCGTTTCCTTACTAATCTTATCATTATCTAGCATATGGAAAATATGTTCCTGAGAAGCCTTGCTCAAAAAGGCATCTTGATGAGTCCCATCTTTTTCAAACCACTGAACCGACTCTATTATAGCCACTTTTCGCTTAGTCATAGATCCTTCAATTGAGCCCAAGGTCGTAGCCTGAATGATGTTTTGTGAATAGCTGGTTCCAATCTGCATGATATTAAAATCGTTGTAGTTAAAAATTTTATTGGGATGATAGTCTTCATTTATCGTCGCAACCAACTCAGATGATCCCAATAAAACAAATGTATTGGGAGTAATATTGCTTGTCAGAATATCTCTACTTTTATACTTTTCATACGAAGTGCTATAGCGAATACTGTTATCCTTTACTTTATAATAATCATCAATCTTCTTGACGTATGTCACATTTAAAAGCGCAAGCGTCGCAATTACGAGCACAAGCGATAGCAAAAATGCTTTTAGTTTAATCATCTAGTTTTATCCTATCCCTTCGATCCGTCCAATCTCTTTTCAATTTCTTATCTCTTTAAAATCGTCAGTAAGATTTTATAGGGTTCACCTGAAAAGATAAAGAAACCAATCATAACCAAATTCATGGTCACAAACCAACTCAGTAGCTTATACCAATCTTTATTTTTATTTTTCTTATAAAAATTGCTTTTCTTTTGATACACTTCAAATCCAGCCATCAAGACACCGTGATAAAAACCATAAACAATGTAGCTAACACTAAGGCCATGCCAAAAACCCATGACCAACATATTGACCATATAGGCATAGGTTGCATTGTGTAGTCTATTTTTAAACCATTTTTTCCTGATAACCCGCATCAATACTCTTGAAAATACAAAATCTCTCAACCAGGTCGACAAGGTGATATGCCATCTGGTCCAGAAATCCTTGATATCAACACTCAAGAAAGGTTTGTTAAAGTTCATCGGTGTCTGAATACCTAGAATGTTGCTACTTCCAACGGCCATTAGACTATAGCCTGCAAAGTCGAAGAACAGATACAAGGTATAGAGGTACATATACTTGATTGAGTAAATGACTGTGCCAGTATTATTTAGAGCGAGTAACATCTGGTAAACATAGGTTGATAAAACAACCTTGTAAAGAAGGCCTAGAACGATACGATACACACCGTCACCTGCCAACTCTAGATACTCTTTTCGAGGCATGACCTCGTTTATCTCTTTTAAAAATCTCCTACTCCGATCAATCGGACCAGCACTAACTGTAGGGAAAAAAAGTAAAAATTGCAGGTAGTCTTTTATGCTAATCTTTTCTTTAATCAAGCCATCCGATATCTCCAGCATGATCTGAATGGTCTTAAAGGACATGTAAGAAATTCCAATAAAGGCCAACAAATGCAGAGAAGTCAGGGCAAAGACTTTATTAATCACTAAAGGAAGAATAGAAAGGAAAACCAGAGGTTTCAGCCGCTTTGTTTCTATCCTCTGTGCTATGAAAACCAGAAAATATTGATAAATTACAAAGGAGATTAAATAGACAATCATTGCTCTACTCTTGCCATAAATAGCTCCTGCAAATAAGAGGGAGAGCACCAAAATATAGTAGTCCTTACGTTTTTCAAAAAAGTTTACTACAAAACCAATTAGTAAAACTACAAACAAAAGAAGGAAAAACTCATTCCCCTCGAAATAATTCATACCAGCCAAACTCCTTTTTTCTTTTTTTCATCTCATGATTTATCTATTTAAGATTAGTTCCTATCATATTACCAAAGATAGTTAACTTTATTCATTATATCATAATTTAAAAACTAAAAATACTTCTGTTATTTTATTTCTTAAAATAAAAAATCCAACTGACTCTTAGTACTGAACCCCAATAATGAGACAAAATTATTCACACAATAAATAAAATTCAAGAACAAAAAATTGATGAAGGAACCGGTGAAGGATTCTGACTTTTTAGCTGAAATAGTAATCAACACCAGTATACAAACTTAAAAAAATCAAAATGACCAAAATGAAATGAGAAAGTACTCCTTTATTTTGGTCATTTTTTGTAAGTTGTGTTTATTGAGGTATGAATAATTGAGTTTTAATGTCTTAGAAAAGTGAGAATACAAGCACGGCCAAGGCTGCACCGATAACAGGTCCCACAACAGGAATCCAGGCATAAGACCAGTCTCCGTCTCCCTTGTTTGAAATTGGAAGGATACTGTGCATGATACGAGGTCCAAGGTCACGCGCAGGGTTCAAGGCATAACCTGTTGTCCCGCCTAGTGATAGACCGATACCGACAATCAAAGTTCCTACTGCAAAGGTTCCGATTCCTGCTTGAAGATCATAAAGTCCCAGAGCAAAGATTGTTAATACCAATACAAAAGTTCCTAGGATTTCACTAATCAAGTTTGATACAGTATCTTTGATAGCTGGTCCTGTGCTGAAAGTAGCCAAAATATTTCCTGCATTTTCTTCTGCCTCATAATGCGGCTTGAATTGCAACCAAACCAAAATCTGACCGAGCATAGCCCCTGCGAACTGAGCTAGGATATAAGGGAAAACGGAAGCCCAAGGCAAACCACCTTTCAAGGCCACACCAATCGTCACAGCTGGGTTTAAATGAGCTGGACTGAGCTTGCCAGATACAAATACTGCAACCGCAACTGCAATCCCCCAGCCCATAGTAATCACAATCCAACCTGCATTGTTGCTCTTGGTTTTAGGAAGAACCACACCAGCAACAACACCATTTCCTAGAAGAATCAGGATTAAAGTTCCTAGAAATTCTCCAAATAATTCATTCATCATCTTTCTGTCTCCATTAAAAAGAAGGGGCGGGCGACAAGGAGTCCTGCCCTCCACCTCTTTGATTTTTTCTTAATTTTTTAATTCTGCTAAATCGTTGTTAGCGAGAGCCGCTTCGACATCCGCACGGTAGCCTGCTTTCTCTTCTTCTGACCAATCATAGAATCGTCCCATTTCATCCAAAACTGGCTCAACGATGCTATCCAAACTATCACGCATAAAGAGCATATGGTTGGTACGACGAAGCAGGAAGTCAACCGGGCTAAGAGCCAACTCGTTGCGCATTGCATAGTGAAGTGACAAAGTGTCTGCCAAACTGAGTCCTGGCGCTTGTTCCAAACTATAAGCAAGAGCAAAGACTTTCGGTGCATTTGAACCGTAAAGATTTGCTAGGTAATGAGCTTCCTTGCTATCCAAGCCACGTGACAATCCAAGTTGCGCAAAGGCTTCGATTTCTGAGTCCACATTTGCTGGGTTCAATTCCCCACCTGAAACAGGGTATGTCTTAGAATTGATCAGTTTAAAGCTACGGTCAAATTCTGCTTTGAGGATGTCAACCACGCGCTCCATAGCTCCTTCAGCCATCTTACGGTAGTCTGTGATTTTACCACCAGCAAGGGTCAAGAGACCATTATCGTCTCGGTCCAAGCTAGAACCACGAGAAACTGCAGATGGGTCCAAATGTTTCTCAGAGGTACTGCTTTCAAGCTTGCTAACAGCAGCCTCTACATCTTCACGCGTTTTTTCTTTAGAGAGGTAAGACTCAACAGTCGCAATCAAGTTGTTAAAGCTTTCATCGCTGATGGTTCCGTTATTTCCTCCATTGTAGTCAGAAGCGCTATTGCCTGTGATCAATGGACGAAGACCTGCCCAGCTGCTTTCGATATCACCAATGGTGATGTTGGCTTCTGGGAAGCGGTTGTTGACAATACCAAGTAGATAATCTACATCTTCTTGAGTTACTTTTGGATGTTCCAAATCACCTGTGTAGTCTGTATCAGTTGTACCAAAGTAAGTCTTGTTTTCACGTGGGAGAACAAAGACCATACGACCGTCACCCAAACCTGTGTCAAAGTAAACTGGCTGTGAAACCTTGATCTTGCTTGAGTCCACTACCAAGTGAACTCCCTTAGTTGGACGCATTTGTGAGAATTGGGTTCCCTTATTAGACAAATTGCGTACTTTGTCGCTCCAAGGACCTGTCGTATTGATAACCAGACGCGCCTTGATTTCAAAGACTTGGTCTGTCAACAAATCACGAGCTACCACACCTGTAATCTTGCCACTTTCGTCAAAGAGGAAGCCTTCTGCCTTCACGTGGTTAGCAATGAGGGCACCATCTTGGTTGGCACGTTTGATGTTTTCAATCACGAGACGTGCATCGTTGTTACGGAAGTCAAGGTAAACCCCACCTCCTACCAAACCTTCTTTCTTCAAGTTTGGCTGGCGTTCCAAGACTTCTTCCTTGCTCAAAACCTTGTTAGCAGCTGGGGTGTTGTTAACTCCTGCCAAAAGGTCATACAAGTCCATGGCTACTTTGAGACGGAAGAGGCTAAAGGTCGCTCCATCTTCATCGTAAACTGGCAAGAGCATTGGGTCCGGTTTTGGAATGTGTGGTGCGATTTGTTGAACCACTGCACGTTCAGAAACCGTATCTGATACCACTTCTACGTCGAATTGTTTGAGGTAACGAAGACCTCCGTGAACTAATTTTGTTGAACGACTGGATGTTCCTTCTGCGAAGTCCTGCATTTCAATCAAACCAGTATCTAGACCACTAGCTGCCGCCTGCAAGGCTACACCAGCACCAGTGATCCCTCCACCGATAATCAATAGGTCCAAGGTACGTTCCTGCATTTTTTGAATTGATAATTCACGTGTTTTCTTTGAAAATTCCATATTTACACACTTTCTAACTGAGTCGCTTTATTCTTCCAGTATTAGTCGTCTACTTCCGCAAAGACTTGGGTTGCTTTCACAGCTTTCTTCCAGCCCTTGTAGAGTTGTTCCTTGCGCGATTCGTTCATAGATGGCTCAAAGAGTTCTCCTGTCTCGTTCAAGAGTTTCAACTCATCCAAGTCTTTCCAGTAACCTACTGATAAACCTGCTAGGAAGGCTGCCCCTAGAGCTGTTGTTTCCAAGTTTTTGGCGCGTGCGATATCGATTCCCAAAATATCAGCTTGGAACTGCATGAGGAAATTGTTCATAGCTGCACCACCGTCTACTTTCAAGACTTGGATAGCTGTCTGAGCATCCACTTGCATGGTGTCGATGATGTCACGTACTTGATAAGCAATAGATTGCAAAGTCGCCTTGATAAAGTCTTCTTTAGTTGTTCCACGAGTTAAGCCAAAGACAGAACCTCGAGCGTTTTGGTTCCAGTATGGAGCACCTAGACCTGTAAAGGCTGGAACGACATAAACTTCATCATTGTTGTGAGAATCACGAGCATATTTTTCAGATTCTGGTGAATTTTCTACCATGCGAAGACCGTCACGAAGCCACTGAATGGCGCTTCCTGCGATGAAGATTGAACCTTCCAAGGCATAGTAAACCTTGCCGTTGATTCCGTAACCAATGGTTGTCAAAAGGTTGTTTTCAGACAACTGCATCTCTTCCCCGGTATTCATGATGATGAAAGATCCTGTTCCGTAAGTGTTTTTAACCATACCAGGTTCAAAGGCCAACTGTCCAAAGAGAGCTGCCTGTTGGTCCCCTGCCATACCTGAGATTGGAACTTCTCCACCATAGAAGTGGAATGGAGCTGTTTTACCATAGATTTCAGAGTTAGAACGAACTTCTGGCAACATAGCCTTAGGAATATTGAGAATTTCCAAAATCTCATCATCCCATTTGAGTTCTTTAATGTTATAAAGCATGGTACGGGCTGCATTTGAGTAGTCCGTCACGTGAGCCGCACCGTCAGTCAATTTCCAAACCAACCAAGTATCGATAGTACCAAAGAGCAATTCTCCTTTTTCTGCTCGCTCTTGAGCGCCTTCTACATGGTCCAAAATCCAACGAACCTTAGTCGCTGAGAAGTAAGCATCGATAATCAAACCAGTCTTTTCATGGAATTTTTCCACATAACCTTGACTTTTTAGTTGTTCAGCCAAAGGAGCTGTCTGGCGTGACTGCCAAACGATTGCGTTGTAGATAGGAAGGCCTGTTTTCTTATCCCAGACGACAGTTGTTTCACGTTGGTTGGTAATTCCGATTGCTTCGATTTGATTTGGCTTGACACCACTTTCGATGAAAGCTCCAGCAATAACTGACTGGACAGAATTCCAAATTTCATTGGCATTGTGCTCTACCCAACCTGCCTGAGGGAAAATCTGAGTGAACTCTTTTTGACTCGAGCTAACTTTTTCTCCTTTTTTGTTGAAAATAATGGCACGAGAACTTGTAGTTCCCTGGTCAATGGCCATGATGTATTTTTCTTGTGACATGTGCTGTCCTCCTGATAAAGATCTTGAGGATGTCTCCTCTTTACACTAACTAGTATACAAAATAAAGCGCTTTCTTGTTCATCAACTTTTTTTAATTTTTTAAAAAATGTGAGGAGATTGTGTGAATTTCACAAAAAAGACCTGGAACAACCAAGCCTTTTAAGTGAATAATAACTGACGAATCGCTGCCAAATCTTCCATATCCAAGTCGTTTTTTAAATAATAAACTGGGGTCTGTTCCTTCTTATAAATCGGGTTATTGGTAACCAGCAAATCATAATGCCGAGTACAATCATAGGCTTCAATGGTAATAAAACGATTGTATTCCAAATACCGTTTCAAAATGGCTGCCATCCTTGAAAAGACAAGAAAACCAGATGTCAAATCCAGACCAATCCGCATATGCTGGCCATCGTTTTCAGCCATATATTCGATTAACTGAAGCCATTCCCAGAGAATTTTCTTATCCAAATCCGTCCCCTGTTGAAAAGCAGGTAGAGCATGAAAAATCTCCTCTGCCGTTCCCCTAAAATCATGTTCCATCAACAAATAAGGATGACGATTCTCTAACTGGTACTTGTAGCGATCCTGTAAAATATAGCCCTTATATAGATAGACTTGAGCACAAAGCTGACTGAGTTCATAGGTGACATGGTCCTCTGTATAATCACCCAGTAACTCCTCCTTCTTCATTTCTTGAATCAATTGCGTCAGCAAATCTGCCAACTGCCCTCCAAAACCAAGGATATACTCCATAGTATGAAGAGGAAGAATGCGATGAGATAGGAGGAAAGAGAAGAAAATCATCATCTCCCCATCCTCAGTTCCTAAAGGAAGGTGTTGTCCAGCGAAAAAGGACGGAGCCTTTCGATGCAAACGAAGGTAGAAAATATTGTCAAAATACCCTCGCATTTTTTCTTCTATCACTTGGAACTGACAGGCATTGACCCGAAGACGCTGTTGACTGATGTGAGACCAGAGAACCAAATCCAATTTCTGACCCGAAGACAAACTTGAACCGCAGATTTCTTCTAAAGTGGCAATCTCCTGTTTTCTCTCTGGTTTCTGCATGTGACCTTCCCACTCCTGACTCGACCAGACCTTGCGGAAAAGGCAGAAATAGAAATAGCGAATCTGATGCTCTGGACCTCGCCAACGTCCATTTTGGATGGATAAGTCAAATTCTGACAAAATCTGATTTAAACTAGCTAAGTGGCGACCAAGCGTAGCCTCACTAATAATCAATTCTTGAGCTAGCTGATGGGCTAAAAACTGTTGGTGGTAGAGAAGATAGACCAAAATCTGGTATTTAACAGCATTCTCCAAAAATAAGCTTCGGATATCTCTTCCCTTGGTAGTTGCACCGATCGATAGACGCAGATTTTCATCTTCTAAATGAATAATCAGATCTAAGCCACTGTCCAAAGCCTTGTCATTGAGAAGGGTGACATATTTTGTTAGGGTTGCTTTTGAAAATCCTGTTTCCTCCATTACAGCCTTGACGGTCGTCTGAGACTCTTGCAATAGAAAGGAAAGGATCGAAAATTGGCCAGATTCAGCCTTTTCCATCAAATCTCCTAAATACATTTGTTACCCCTTTCATTTTCTACCTTAAGCATAGCATAAATCTTACAAATGCTGAAATAATCTGTTTCTCTTTTTATTTTCATGCTGATTTCCTGGTCAATTATCCTAAAAATCAACAAACACACGGCTCCCCCTTTGGGCATTTTTATGCTAAAATAGTAGCTATGGATAAAATTATTAAAACAATATCAGAAAGCGGAGCCTTTCGTGCTTTTGTCCTTGATAGCACAGAAACCGTCCGCACTGCTCAAGAAAAACACCAAACCCAAGCTAGCTCAACTGTAGCGCTTGGTCGAACTCTTATCGCTAGCCAGATTCTCGCAGCCAATGAAAAAGGAAATACTAAACTTACAGTTAAGGTGCTGGGATCTAGCTCTCTAGGTGCTATCATCACCGTCGCTGACACCAAGGGGAACGTCAAAGGCTACGTTCAAAATCCTGGTGTTGACATCAAAAAGACTGCAACTGGTGAAGTTCTAGTCGGACCTTTTGTTGGAAATGGTCAATTCCTCGTTATCACAGACTACGGTACTGGAAATCCTTACAACTCCATGACTCCTCTCATCTCTGGAGAAATTGGTGAAGACCTGGCCTTTTACCTGACCGAAAGCCAACAAACGCCTTCAGCAGTCGGCCTCAATGTCCTTTTGGACGAAGAAGACAAGGTCAAGGTTGCAGGTGGTTTCCTAGTCCAAGTCTTGCCGGGAGCCAAGGAAGAAGAGATCGCTCGCTTTGAAAAACGCATCCAAGAAATGCCAGCTATCTCGACTCTTCTAGAGAGTGAAGACCATATTGAAGCCCTCCTCAAGGCTATCTACGGTGACGAGGCCTACAAGCGTCTTTCTGAAGAAGAAATCCATTTCCAATGTGACTGTAGCCATGAGCGCTTTATGAACGCTCTTGCCAGCCTTCCAAGCTCAGACTTACAGGAAATGAAAGAGGAAGACCACGGGGCAGAAATCACTTGTCAATTCTGCCAAACAACTTACAACTTTGATGAACACGACCTGGAGGAACTCATTCGTGACAAATCTTAATACACCCTTTATGATTGGCAATGTTGAGATTCCCAATCGTACCGTTTTAGCACCCATGGCTGGCGTGACCAACTCAGCTTTTCGTACCATCGCAAAAGAGCTCGGAGCTGGACTCGTTGTAATGGAAATGGTCTCTGACAAGGGAATCCAATACAACAACGAAAAAACCCTGCACATGCTTCATATCGACGAGGGCGAAAACCCTGTCTCTATCCAACTCTTTGGTAGCGACGAAGACAGCCTAGCACGCGCAGCAGAATTCATCCAAGAAAACACCAAAACCGATATCGTGGATATCAACATGGGCTGCCCAGTTAACAAAATCGTGAAGAACGAAGCTGGCGCTATGTGGCTCAAGGATCCAGACAAGATTTACTCTATCATCAACAAGGTTCAATCTGTCCTTGATATTCCACTTACTGTCAAAATGCGTACAGGCTGGTCCGACCCGTCTCTTGCAGTAGAAAATGCCCTCGCTGCTGAAGCTGCAGGCGTTTCTGCCCTCGCCATGCATGGTCGTACCCGTGAGCAAATGTATACAGGTCACGCAGACCTTGAGACCCTTCACAAGGTCGCTCAAGCTTTGACCAAGATTCCATTTATCGCCAACGGTGACATCCGTACGGTCCAAGAAGCCAAACAACGCATTGAAGAAGTCGGTGCTGACGCAGTTATGATTGGTCGCGCTGCCATGGGAAATCCCTACCTCTTCAACCAAATCAACCATTATTTTGAAACAGGAGAAATCCTACCTGATTTGACCTTTGAGGACAAGATGAAAATCGCCTACGAACATTTGAAACGCTTGATTAACCTCAAAGGAGAAAACGTAGCAGTTCGTGAATTCCGTGGCCTCGCTCCTCACTACCTCCGTGGAACATCTGGCGCAGCCAAACTCCGTGGAGCTATTTCACAAGCTAGCACCCTAGCAGAGATTGAGGCACTCTTGCAATTAGACAAAGTTTAAACACAGAAAACCCGTAAACTTCATTCAGTTACGGGTTTTTAAAATGTCTATAAACTTGAGATTCTAAATTCTACTATTGAGCTAAAACAACACTAGAAACCTTGCCATCTGCACCTGTGGTAATTTGAACGGTCTTTCCTCCACCGATTGTAGCATTATACTTACCATCGTCAAGAGTATAAGAATAGCCTTTAATAGAGTAATTTTCTTTCTTTCCATCAGAAGATTCTACTGTAAATTGACCACCTGATGAAACTGTGATAGTTTCGCCATTTGCTCCCTTCCAATTGCCCGCTGCAGCTGAGAAATCACCATCTACCATGGTTAAAACACCCTTGTAGCGTTTATTTTGCTCTGCTTGCTTGTCTTGAAGTTTGCGGTCAGTTGTAGGATCATATCTTGATTGGTTAGACTGGGCTTGAGGAGCCTGAGCAGGAGTTTGTTGACTAGCTGTCTGTTGATTAGACACTTCTTGACCTTGTCTTTGTTCTGGTGCAGGTGTTGCTTGTGATGGCGTTGCACTTGCTGAAGATTGATCAGTAGATGCCTTGGCCTTTTCAGATGAGGCTGAACTTGAGGACTTCTGAGTCTTGCTTTCTTTGCTAGCAAAAGCTACTTTAGAGCTTGATGATTGGCTTGTCTTAGCAGAACTGCTTGCTTGAGTTGTTTCCTTTTTATTTCCACAAGCTCCTAATAGCAAGGTAGAAGCCAATACAGTTGCTGCCATCAATTTGATATAGGTTTTCTTTTTCATTTTTCTACTCCTTTGTAATGTTTTGGAAATATAAAGAAATCTTTTTGTAATATAATTGTAACATTTGGCTTTAAATATGTCAATAATTTATCTAAACTATTTTAAAAATCTCACATAATTTAGATACATTTACTCCTCCTACTCTTCTATTCGTAATAAAACAGAAAAACAGGAGATTTTCCTATTAAAAATTTGAATTTGTTTTTGTGTAATCGCTTGCATTGTTTTAGACAAAGGAATATAATAACATTGAAATAGAATATAGGAGGTGCACTCTTATGCTAAATAAGTATTACAAGTATCTTCCTTGGTTGATTGTGACAGCTATTGTCTCTTATCAATCAGCAACTTACTATGCGCGAACTGCATTTGATGTGTTTTATCTGACTACAATCTTTTTGATTTTCTATATCGCTTTGTTAGTTTTGCATGAGAAATATCTCAAGTATCGATACAAAGACTTTTTTACTCACCTGTTGAGCAATTCTAAGAAAGATAGCCACCCATAAAAGTAGTCGCAACAGAAATTTCATCTCATGACTGTAATTAAAGAGGTCGGGAACTTTTCCCGACCTCGCTTTTTATTTCAATCGATAGGTTTTTCTTGGTTTCTTTTTAGGCACTCGTTTGAGTCCAACCTCTTCTACGTACTCGCCATATTTTACGAGAAAGTTATTGCTGACGATTGGACGACCGGGGTTGATAAGATTGACCAGTTCCGTTCCTTCGTAGACAGTGAACTCCTCCTCCAGCAGATAAAGGAAGGTCGGATTCCAGTCGAGACGGCCTTGGATTCGTTTGATGGATTCTTTGATAATGGCATAATGGTCAAAAGCGAAGGCTTGCTCCTCCAACTCTACTCCCTCTAAGAAGCACTTGCCTGTCTGAAAATCGACATCTACGAAAACGACATCCTTGGCATCGTCTCCTGCTTGAACAAGTTCTAATGCACGACTAGGCAGATAAACCAAGTGGGCAATGGTCACTGTCCAGCCCCGTGGGTCACGGTCAGGTGTCGATACGGTCATCAATTGCTCAATTTTTTCCAAAGGAAGATCGAGATTAACTTCTTCTCTCACCTCACGCTGACAGGCATGCGCAGCATCTTCGCCCTTGTCCATAAATCCTCCAACCAGAGCCAAACAATTTTGATAAGGGTGAGCCTTGCGACGAATTAATAAGAGCTTGATCTTTCCTTCGACAAAGCAGTAGGCTACCATATCCACCGTCACACTTGGTTTTTCGTATTGAGGGAGTTCCTGCTTGTAGTACCAATCCAAAAACTCCTCCTGGCTGGCATGAATTTCAAAATATTCTTTTTCCGTCATCCCTGCTGGAATCATCGTGTCCGTCATTTTACGCCTCCTTACGAACTGCCTTGGTCCATTGGTACCAACCTACTAGACTATTGAGTGTGTAAACCCAGTACATCCCTTGGATGTGTATATTTTCACCCCACCAGAGGTAAATACTAAAGAGATTGGTTGCAATCCAGAAAATCCATTGCTCACGGTAGAGACGTGTCATCAAGAGCTGACCGACACCATTGGTCGCATCGGTAACACTATCACGGAAAGGGCGAGCACTATGGATACTTTGATAAGCCAAGCCCATACCAATCCAGATGATAGCAGTCAAAGCCAAGTACTTGAGCCAATCAAAAACAGATAATTTCTTAGCTTCAAAGTGAGATTCTTCTGCTTTTCCTTGATCATTAATACGGTTGGACAGCCAAGCATAGAGACCAATCGGCTGCATGATAAAGAAGTAAACAGTCGTCAAAACTTCACCATAAAAAGTCGCATTCATGGCCAAAACCAAATAGATAGCAGAGTTAATGGCCCCAAAGAGATAATTGCTTGCACGCCCTTCTGCTACCAAGATAACACAGACAATCCCAGTCCAAGATGCAAACAAGCTCATCCAGTCATGACTTTCTGTATTTTGCGTGAATTCCAAGATCAAGGGAACACTTGACAGGACGATGAGATACAACCACTGGAAAAGACTACGGCCGACAAAGAGATCTTTCCAGAGCAAGTGCATGATTCCTGCAAAACCGATCTTGTTCACTTCCGAGTGAACATTTTTAATATTTTCGATAGTTTTTGCGATTTTTCCAATTATTTTTTTCATAATATTCTCCTAATCTGCTTGGTAAATGGCATCAATAGCCACTTTTGCTGCTTCATAATTGCCTAGGTAATCCTCAGCTAGATAAACTAGTGGAATGTTTGCTAAGTAGCGCTCCCTCATCTGGTCCAAATGCTGGGAAAAACTATGACGAATATGGTCTTCTGCCATAGTCATATCTCTAAATCCGTCATTGACATAGGAGCCGACAGGCTGCACAAAGAGAATCAAGTCCCATTTTTCCTTAGCTAAGATTGAGGCAAAGAGATTATCAAAAGTCTCTCCTGATAAATCCCCTTGGTCCTCAGTCTCCATGTAATAATCATAGTAGCCCTTGGTTACTAAGGAGTTGGTATCAGCTATCACCAGTCCCCTATTGGCATTACTGTCGATTAATTTAGAGGTCTGGTCATACTGTCCTAAAAGGAGATAATAGTAATCTTTTGGAGTCAATTCATCGTCACGGACATTGTTTTTGATCTGGTACTCACGTGCGTATTCCAGACTGACGGGTGCATCGTAATACCTTGCCAAATCCTTGGCTAGAGTGGTCTTCCCATTGCTGGCACTTCCCATAATCAACACTTTCTTTGTAAACTGACGACGGAAGGGTTGAGCGATATATTTCCAATATTTGCTTGAATTTTCTCGAATCATAGTCGCTGAGATACTAAACTTTTTTTCTTGCAAGACAGTCTCAAAGCCACGATGTGATAATTCTTACTGGTAGTCACGTTCTCCCACAAAGAAGATTAGTTCTTGCTGGGTTTCATCATAGGAAATCTCCTCTAACATTTGGTCCAACCACTCCTGCCAACCCATAGGGTAACGGGGAAGATTGATTTCATCTAACTTGCAGACAGAGGTCAACTCGTCATCACGAAAGGCCTCTCGGATATAGCGAAATCTCTTTTGAAGCGTTAAGCCTACCTGCTCCCCTCGGTCTCCCTCATAGCCTGAAACGACAACCCAGACCTGGTCACATTGTCGCTTCGCACGTTGGATCAGATCGATATGACCTTGATGAAGTGGAGCAAAGGTTCCAAATACCACTGCTGTTTTCTTTTTCATAAACGTATCACCTTTTTATGATTTTTGATATTTTTATTATCTATGTTTTTATTATAAACTATATTTTTGTTTCGTCAATAGTTTTTTATCATTTTTTATAAAAAGATTGCAAAAAAAGAATCAAGATTGCTCCTGATTCTCCATTTTTATGCAATATCAAATTTTAACTGACCTGCTTTGACACCAATCTTAAATGTGCTGCCTGCCACCAAATCTCCCTTAAGAAGAAGTTCTGCCAACTTGTCTTCCACTTCTGTTTGCAGAGTTCTGCGAAGTGGACGAGCTCCCATCTCTGGATCATATCCTTGATTTGCCAGCAATTTCAGTGCGGAAGCTTGTAATTTCAAGTCAATACCTTTTTCAGCCAAACTTGTTACTAAAGGTTTAACCATAATCTTCACCACTTCCTGCATATGGTCGCTAGACAAGCTATGGAAGACTACCTTTTCATCAATACGGTTGATAAACTCAGGTCTATAAGCCTTTTTCAACTCTTCAAACATGCGTTTTTCCATATTTTCTTGGTCAAAACGAATGTCCTTAGCCCCAAATCCAACAGTCTTGTCATCACGAAGGGCTGTCGCACCAAGGTTTGATGTCATGATAATAATGGTATTTGAAAAGTCAACCTTGCGGCCCTTACTATCGGTCAAGACACCATCATCCAAAACCTGCAAGAGAACATTAAAGATGTCTGGGTGGGCTTTTTCTACCTCATCAAAGAGGAGAACAGAGTATGGTTTGTTACGAACCTTCTCGGTCAACTCCCCACCTTCTTCGTAGCCCACATAGCCCGGAGGAGCTCCGTTTAGACGGCTAGCTGCGAATTTCTCCATATACTCACTCATATCAAAGCGGATCAAAGCGGATTCATCATCAAAGAGAACTTCTGCCAGAGCCTTGGCCAATTCGGTCTTCCCGACACCCGTCGGTCCTAAGAACATAAAGGAACCAATCGGACGCTTATGACTGCGAATCCCTGACTGATTGCGGCGAATCGCACGGCTAATGCTTGAAACTGCTTGATCTTGACCGATGACACGTTTATGCAATTCAGCTTCCAAGTTAAGGTATTTCTTAGCGTCAGTCTGAGTCAATTTTTGAACTGGAATACCTGACAATCGACTCAAGGTAGTCAAAATATCAGACTCTGTTACCAAGTCTTTATAGACAGGCACTTGCTCTTCTTTTGCGATTAGCTGGGCTACCTGTTTCCACTTACCATCCATCAGGGCCTTGTCAGCTGGACTTAAGTCAGAATCGTCTGCTTTTACATGCTTAGCCTTATTTTGCACTGTTGCTGCTGCTTCGTCCAAGAGATCGATAGCAGAGTCTGGCAAATGGCGACTAGTCAAGTAACGATGAGCCATCTTGACGGCTGTTTCAACTGCTTCATCTGTGATTTGCACACGGTGATGTTTCTCATAAGTCGCCTTCAAGCCTTGCAAAATGGTCATGCTGTCTGCAACACTTGGCTCTTCAATCGTCACTTTGGCGAAACGACGAGAAAGGGCTGCGTCTTTTTCGATGTGTTTTTGGTACTCTTCCTGAGTGGTGGCACCAACCGTTCTCAAAGTTCCACGCGCCAAAGCTGGTTTCAAGATATTGGCCGCATCCAAAGTTGAATCAATACCGCTCCCAGAACCCATGATAGTGTGGAGTTCATCGATAAAGAGAATGACTTGACCATCTTCTTCAATATCCTTGATGATATTGTTCATGCGTTCTTCAAAGTCACCACGGAAGCGTGTCCCTGCAACGACATTCATCAAATCAAGCTCTAACACGCGCATCTTAGCCATTTCCGTAGGCACATCCCCACTAGCAATACGCTGAGCAAGACCAAGCGCCAGAGCTGTTTTCCCGACACCAGCATCCCCAACCAAGACAGGATTATTCTTTGTCTTCCGACTCAAGATTTGAATCATACGCGAGATTTCCTTGTCCCGACCGATGACTGGCTCCAACTTGCCAGAACGCGCTTGCTCTGTCAAATCATGCGTATAGTCCTCAAGACCACCGCTCGGAGTCTGGGGCATACCCATCATATTAGCCATAGAATTTTGCTTATCAGCTACTGTACGATGACGTTGGCGTAAAGCCTTGAGATCTTCACGAGTCCAACCTGCCCGTTCTTCTAAATTTCGACGAAGGGCAGCAATCTTGACCTGATCTTTCTTGTCTTCATATGAAAAACCTGCTCTCTCTAAGATACGAGTCGCCAAGGCATTGCCATCATGTAAAATCGCATAAAGGACGTGCTCCGTCCCTAGCACCTTAGAATGGACCACTGACGCCACATATTCCGCTTCATCAAAAAGAACCTGCAAACGATGAGAAAACGGCAATTCCGTGAAGGTTTCATCCTGGCTATAGTCCGTTTCAGTCAGTTCCAAAGCGACTTCTTCTAAACGGTCCATCTCATATGGATAATCATTTAAAGTTGCCCCTGCCACACTATAACTGTGATTGGACATGGCAATCAACAAGTGCCAAGACTCTAGATAACGAGCTCCAAAATGGCCAGCAACCATGTAGGCACTTTCGATACATTCATTCAATGCTTTTGAATAGTTCATCTTACTTCCCTTTTCTATCTACCTCTTGTATGACCTGTCGTAGCATGTTTGCACGAACAACTGGAGCTTCTTCTCCTAGAACGCGATCCAAAGCTACTGCTACCAGCAAATTCATCTCCTGCTTGGTCATCAATTCCTGCTCAACCAAAAGCTGTAGAATATCCTCATAAATTTCTTGACTGACCCGCTCACCAATTGAGTAAAGCAGATCCCTGAGCATTTCATGATGACTAGAAAACTCAATCCGTCCTATACGAATGTAGCCTCCGCCACCACGTTTACTTTCAACCAAGTAGCCTCTACTTTCAGTAAAGCGCGTCTTGATCACATAGTTAATCTGACTAGGAACAACCTGAAAAGTATCTGCCAACTGACTCCGTTGCAACTCCACAATTCCAGATTGATCTAAAATCGCCTTGATGTAGGCCTCAATATGATCCGATGTATTTTTAAATCTCATTACAAACCCACCTCTCTCTTTAAACCTTGACTATCTTTGACTATTATACCGAAATTTTCTCATTTTTAAAAGAAAAAGGGCGCTGGTAAAGGATAATCTTCACCAACTCCCTATTTTTCTACTTATCTAAGCCTAATTCTGCCAAGATTTGACGTTTGTAGGCAATCTTTTGAACTTCCTTGTCCTCACCTTCAGACCAATCTAGTTTAATTTCTGAAACAATCTGCCCAGGGCGATTTTTCAAGATATAGATGCGGTCGCTGAGATTAAGGGCCTCCTCGATACTATGCGTGATGATCAAGGTTGTTAGCTGCAACTGCTTGTGAATCTCAAGGTACCAAGCGTGTAGTTCCATCTTGGTCATCTCATCCAAGGCGCTAAAGGCTTCATCTAAGAGAAAGAGCTTGTGACCGAAAAGATAGGTACGAAGCAAGGCCACACGCTGGCGCATCCCACCACTGAGTTCATGAGGGTATTTATCTCTTACAGCTGTCAACTGGAAAGTCGCAAGAATTTCATCTGCGCGAGCAATAGCTTCTGCCTTATCCACCTTTTGAATCAAGAGGGGAAGAATGATATTACCAAGCACCGTCTTGTGCTCCAAGAGTAGATCCTTTTGCAACATATAACTCACACGCCCCTTAGGATTTTCTTCACCATCAAGGACAATTCTCCCTGACTGAACTTCTAAAATCCCCGCAATTAAGTTGAAAAGCGTAGTCTTACCAACACCACTTGGGCCTAGGATGGAAACCACTTCACCTGAAGTCACCTGTAGGTTGATATCCTCTAAAATCCTCTCCTGACCATAGGCATAACTGACGTGTTCTAGTCTAATTTCTGTCATTATTTCACAAATTCGTTGGTGAATCCTTTGTCTGTCAAGTCTTCTTTAAGGATACCATTTTCTTTATCCCATTTGTAGAAGGCATTCCAGCGAGCTGCGTCAAATTGACCCCATTTTTCCTTGTCGCTTGCGTATTCTTTTGACAAGTATTTTTGAGATTCGATGACAAAGTCACGTTTTTCCTTGAGTTCAGGTGCATTTTTGATGAGGATATCAGCTGCTTCCTCTGGATGCTCCATAGCATATTGGTAGCCTTTTTTGATAGCTTGGATAACTTTGCGAGCTTCTTCTTTGTTGTCTTTCAAATAGTCGTTGTTTGCGATGATAACTGGTGAGTAGTAGTCAAACTCCTTGACATAGTCTTTCAAGTACATGAAATTAGCATCTACACCTTGAGATTTAGCAAGGATACCATCCCAACCGTAGTAAATCCAAGCAGTGTCAAAGACTCCATTGGCAATCGGTGTGATCGAGTTTGAATCGTTATTTGGTACTTTTTCGACCTTCTCAAAGTCTCCACCTTGAGATTCTACCAAGGTTTTCAACATAGCAAGTTCAGTTGGGTCATTCCAAGTTCCGTATTTCTTACCAACCAAGTCCTTTGGACTGCTTACATTGTCAGATTTACGAGAGATGATTCCTGATGTATTGTGCTCAACAATAGCTGCAACGGCAGTAATTCCTGCTCCTTTTTCCAATTTTTTAGCCATATAGTCTTGGAAATAGACTGCAAATGGTGCCTTACCGTTAATAACCAAGTCAGAAGAACTTTCTTCTGGTGGCAATTTCAAATCAACATCCACTCCAGCTTCTTTGAAATAACCTTTTTCCTTAGCAACATAAAGCCCTGTGTGGTTGGTATTTGGCGTCCAGTCTAGGATAAAGTCAATCTTCTTGAGTTCTGCTTCCTTATTATCCTTAGAAGCAGTTCCTTGACCACAGGCCACAAGCACAACAGCTACAAGAGCTGTTAAAACAGTTAAAAACACTTTCCATGTTTTCTTCATTTTCTTTCCTCTTTTCTTTTTCAGAAACATTCTTATTCTACGAACGTTTCCATTTAATAACATATTTTTCACTAATATCGACCAACTTCATACCAAGAAGACTGATAATCGATACCAGAATAATAATCGCGAACATGGTATCATACTGAAACAGTTTCTTGGACTGAATCATGTAAACACCTAGTCCTTCAAAGCCTCCCAACCACTCAGATACTACTGTTGTGATGAAGGCGTAGGAGACACTGACCCTCAGACCTGCATAAAAGTAAGGCAGGCTGACTGGAATTTTAAAATGCCACAGGATTTGCCAAGATTTAGCCCGCATCAAACTAAACAAGGTCAGCATATCCCTGTCACAATGCCTAAAACCGTCCAAAATGCTGACGATGATAGGAAAGGTAGTCGTCAAGATAATCAAGACAATCTTGGGCAAAATCCCATAACCGAGCCACAAAATCAGGATAGGGGCTATGGCAATGGTCGGAATGGTCTGAACAACCACCATCATAGGGTAAATCAAGTCATTGAGCCAAGTCAAACTGTCCATAAGCACAGCCATGAGACAGGCAATCAAGACTCCCAGAACCAACCCCAGTAAAGCCACTCTCAATGTCGCCCAGCTATGGTGCCAGAGAAATTCTCTATCACGAACAAAGGCCTGGAGAATTTCAAGAGGTGTCGGCAGGATAAACTTGGGGAGAAGTTTAAGAAAACCTGCTAACTGCCAGATTGACAAGACTCCTAGAAAGCCCAAAAGACTAATGTGTCGTCTCAGTATACTTTTCAAGCTTCTCATCAATACTTAAAATCTCTCCTACATTTATTTTGACGTTGGCAAAGACATTGTCTGCCTCCTGCCCTGCCACTGCTAGCGCTTCTTTGAGAATGCGCATGAGCTCATCAAACTCTCCTTCCAAGACCGTTTCAAATGGTGTCACCACCATGGTCACTTCTTGAGCTTGCAGATAAGCAATGACCTGATCGATAACAGCTATCCGATCAATCCCCTGTGATAGGGGTAAAACTTGCAAGGCAATGCTTGCTTTCATAACAACCTCCTCTTCTCATTTTCCTTTGACAAAAAGAAAAACCTTTACCATATATGGAAAAGGTGCAGAATAGATTAAGTAACGTTCCCTACGCTGGCATTACCCAGATCAGGTGCGGTCGAAGTTTAACACTTCCTCTCAGACTGTACACAGACTCCCATATATTATATGGACATATGATAGCGCAAAACAAAAAAAATGTCAAGGAAACTGCTTACAGAAAAACATGAAAAAGAGTTTGAAAACAAGTGCTTCAAACTCTATATAGCTTTTTTATTTAGCTTCGTACCAAGTTGCCCCTTCATTCTCATCTGCGATGAGGGGAACACTGAGTTGAATGGCTTCTTCCATAGTTTGTTTCACCAATTTTTTCATCTCTGCCAGTTCTGATTTAGGAACTTCAAGGACGATTTCATCATGCACTTGCAAAAGCATCTTGGTCTGATAACCACCTGCAACCAAGGCCTTGTCTAGCTGGATCATAGCAATCTTGAGAATATCTGCCGCCGAACCCTGGATAGGAGAGTTGATGGCAGTCCTCTCCGCAAAACCACGAATATTAAAGTTACGCGAATTGATATCTGGCAACTCACGACGACGCTTAAAGAGGGTCTCTACATAGCCCTTATCACGCGCCTCACGCACCACTTCATCCATGTAGTTTTTAATACCTGGGAAACGTTCAAAGTAGGTATCAATGTAGGCTTTGGCTTCCTTACGGCTAATGCCCAAATTATTCGACAAACCAAAGTCTGAAATCCCGTAAACCACTCCAAAGTTGACAGCCTTGGCATTACGACGGTCGTTTGGAGTCACATCCTCAGGACGCTCAATACCAAAGACACGCATGGCTGTCGAAGTATGGATATCTGCCCCCTCTTGGAAAGCCTTAATCAAGTGTTCATCATTAGAAATATACGCCAAAACGCGCAATTCGATCTGTGAATAGTCGGAGCTCAGAAGGACACTATCCTCCCACTCAGGCACAAAAGCCTTCCGAATGAGACGCCCTTGCTCCAAACGCACAGGGATATTTTGCAAGTTTGGATCCACACTAGACAGACGCCCAGTCTGGGTCAAATCCTGCACATAGCGAGTATGAATCTTGCCATCATCCAAAATCCAGTCCTGCAAGCCAATCACATAAGTAGACTGAATCTTGGCAATCTGACGGTAGTCGAGAATTTTCTTAACAATTGGCGCAATAGGAGCTAAGCGTTCCAAGACATCCACCGCAGTCGAGTATCCAGTTTTGGTTTTCTTAGTGTATTCTAGAGGTAGCCCCAATTTTTCAAAGAGAAGCACCCCCAACTGCTTAGGCGAGTTGATATTAAACTCCTCACCAGCCAGTTCGTAAATCTCCTGAGTGAGTTTTTCAATGACAATCTCATTTTCAGCCTGCATCTCAAGAAGAGTCTCTTTCTTGACCGTAATCCCAGCAATTTCCATCTTAGCAAGGACAAAGGCCAGAGGTTGCTCCATATCATAAAGAAGCTCTAATTGCCCATTTTCGCTGAGTTTTTCAAGCATAATAGGCTCTGTTTCGACCAAAACAGCAAGCTTACGAGCCAAGTGCTCCAAGAATTTCTCACGTTCAGGAATGGCCTTCTTGACACCCTTACCGTAGAAAGTCTCATCATCAACCAAGTAAGTCTGACCGTAAAGACTCGCAATGGTCGCAATTTCATTGTCCTCAACAGTCGAAAGGAGGTATTTAGCCAAGCGACTGTCAAAAGCAGGCGCCTGCAAATTCACATCAAAACGATGCAAGAGGACTTTGGCCTTCTTAAAATCATAAACTTTCAGAGGTGTTTTTTCTAAAAAGTCCTTGAAAATAGGCTCTTGCAAAAGTTCAAGCTTGTCTGTAGCATAGAGCTTATCGCCACAAGACCAGGCAAAACCAACCAAATCATCCGTATGGTAATTCTCACCAAAGAGTTCAAAATGAAAGATAGACTCTTCACTCAGCATATCTTGACTGATTCGGTCAACAATAGTGAAATTCAAGCTCTCAGCCACATCAGCTGACGACACATTTAAAGCCTGCTTGAGCTGTTTGAAGCCCATCTCGTCGTAGAATTTCCCAAGATTTTCCACATCTGGACCACTATAGACCAAATCCTCCAAACCAATCTCGATCGGTGCTTTGATATCAATGGTCGCCAGTATTTTAGACAAAAAGGCCTGTTCCTTATCATTGATGAGATTTTCCTTCATCTTAGAAGCCTTCATCCCATCGATATTTTCATAAATCCCCTCAAGCGAACCATGCTCCAGCAAGAGCTTGATACCTGTCTTTTCACCGATTTTGGTCACCCCAGGGATATTATCCGACTTATCACCCATGAGCGCCTTGAGATCGATAAACTGATTCGGTGTAATGCCCATCTTTTCCATAAGATATTCTGGCGTAAAGGCCTCAAATTCAGCCACACCTTTCTTGGAAATTTCAACCACCGTATGCTCATCCGTCAGCTGAATCAAATCCTTGTCCCCACTGACAATGGTAATATCAAAACCATCCTGCTCAGCTAGTTTATCCAGCGTCCCAATGATGTCATCCGCCTCATACTGAGCCAACTCATAATGACGAATCCCCATATGATCCAGCAACTCACGAATGAAGGGAAATTGCTCACGAAACTCATCAGGAGTCTTAGCCCGACCACCCTTATAGTCCGCATACATCTCTGTACGGAAGGTCGTCTTACCCGCATCAAAAGCCACCAAAATATGACTCGGCTCAACCCGTTCCAACAAGTGGCTCAACATCAACTGAAAGCCATAAATCGCATTGGTATGCAAACCAGCCGCATTCTTAAAACGGTCTAACTGCTGATAGAGCGCAAAAAACGCCCGAAAAGCAACAGAAGCCCCATCAATCAATAATAATTTTTTCTTATCCATACACCCATTATAAAGGAAAGCACCAAAAAATACCATTGGGAAGAGTTCCCTGAGAGAAACTAAGATAATCTAAAAAAGAGAAGGAAGTTACTCCCTCTCTTTCAAACTACGAAATGAATTAGTTTTTACGTTTCACAAATGGAAGGGCACCAAGGAACAATCCAAGGAATCCTAATGATGCAACTGCAGCATTATCTTTACCACCAGTATTTGGAAGTTCTTTTTTATCTTCTGCTTTTGCTGCTGGTGCTTGATAAGTATTATCCTTGTTAGTACCTGCTGTTGTAAGAGTATATTCTGGAACTTCGTTAATTGCTGGGGCGTCGGTTTCTGCATACGCTGGAACTTCAGTAATTGCTGGGGCACCTGTCTCTGCATACGCTGGAACTTCGTTAATTGCTGGGGCGCCTGTCTCTGCATACGCTGGGACTTCAGTAATTGCTGGGGCGCCGGTTTCTCCGTATGCAGGAACATTATTCACTGTAGCGTCTTCACCATTTGTAGATAAAGGCCCTGTATATTCTGGAACTTCGTTAACAGCTGCTAAGACAAAATTAGCACCACCTTTATATTCTGGAACTTCATTAACAGCTGCTTCTAAACTATTAACTCCACTGTTGAATTCTGGAGCTACCTCAGCTACAGGAGATAATAATGCTTCTCCGTTTTCATTCACAGGTGTATTGGTTGCAAGAGTTCCAGTGAATTCTTGAGCTACCGCAGCTACAGGAGGCAATAATGCTTCTCCATTTTCATTCACAGGTGTATTGGTTGCAAGAGTTCCAGTGAATTCAGGGGCTACCTCAGCTACAGGAGCATCAGCCGCATTAACTCCTCCACTATATTCAGGAGCATCAGCTACAGTAGGAGGTGTTGCATCATTTACCCCACCATTGAAATCAGAGCCATTATCCCCAGCAGGAGAGTCACTAGGATTCACACCACCGTTGAATTCAGGAGAGTTAGGAGCACTTGGAACTTGGTCAGGTTGTTTAGCATCATCAGAAGGTGCATCACTAGGACTTACACCACCACTAAAGTCTTTCGATTCTTCACCCTTAGGAACTTCTTTTAAGTTTTCGATGTAACCTAAAGTTGCGTTGTAATTCTCAGTTAGTTTGGCAATTGCATCGTCATCCTCTTGAACTGCTTCGTTCACTTCGTCGAAATTGGCCTTAGCTTCTTCAGCTGCTGCTTTAGCAGAAGCAACTGAAACTTCTAGTTTAGTTACAGCATCTTGCAATCCATCTTGGATAGCTTGATCCGCATTGTATTTCTTAGCAGTTTCAAGAGCAGTTTTAGCTTTTTCTAAAGTTTCGTTTTGTTTCTCTAATGTAGCATTTTTCTCTTCTACTACCTTAGCTTTTTCAGCAGCGTCAGCCTTATCTTCCTCAGCTTCTTTAGTTAATTTTTCAATTTTTTCAGCTAAATCATCAGCAATGTCTGTAAGTTTTTTGACAATTGGTTTAGAAGCTTCTTTTTTAGCTGCTTCTTCAATTTTTTTAGTTTCGTCAGCAGTTAATTCTTTAGTTTTATAAGCTTCAGGAGCTTTATCTTTTGTGTTAGCATCGTTGAGGAATTCATCTATAGCTTGAGTAGCTGTAAGAACTCCATCTTCAATCGCTTTTAATAAAGCTTCTTTACCGATTTCAGCTTTTGCTTCTTCGATAGCTTTCGCTTTATCTTCTGGCTTGATGCTAGCATCCTTGTTGACTTTATCTTCAGCTTTTTTTTCAAGTTGCTCTAAAGCACCTTTCAAAGCTTCTAAGTTATCTGCTTCTTCTTTTTTAGCGTCTTCTTCTTTTTTAACTTCTTCTTCAACTTTAGCTTTTGCTTTAGCTGCTTCTTCTTTAGCCTTAGCTAATTCAGCTTCTGCATCAGCTTTAGCTTTGTCTGCTTCTGCTTTTGCAGTCTCAGCAGCAGTTACATCAACAGCTTCTTTTTTAGCTTTAGCTGTAGCTTCTTCTACTTTTTTAGCTTCTTCAGCAACTTTCTTCTCTAATTCAGCAACTTTAGCATCAGCTTCTGCTTTAGCTTTAGCAGCTTTTTCAGCTTCGGTTGGTTCAGCTTCTTCCTCTGGAGTTTCTTCTGCTGGTTTAGCTGGTTCTGCAGCTTCTTTTGCTTCTGCTTTTTTTACTTCTTCAAGAAGATTATCACGTTTTTCAGTTAAATCTTGAATTTCAGCTGTAGCATCTTGAACTTTCTCAGCAGCTTCGTCAAATTCAGATTTGGCAGTATCACGTTCTTTTTCAATCGCAGTTACAGCTTTTTCTAATGGTGCTGTGATATCTTCAGCAAATCCGTTATCTTTAGCGGATTTAAGAGCTTCTTTTGCTTCTTTTAAAGTATCTTCCTGTTTTTTTAGTGTTTCAGCTTTCTTTTCAGCATCAGCTTTTAATTTCTCAGCATCATCCGTTAAGTTTTCAATTGTTTCAGTTAAATCATCAGCTTTGTCTTGCAATTTTTCTGATGCAGGACGAGCAGCATCCGCTGCTTCACCTTCATCAATTCCCGCTTGAACCTCTTCAGGAAGCTTGTCCTTAGATACAGGAGTTTCTGTTTTAATTGTTGGATTAGTATCTTGTGCTTTTTCAGCATCATCTGCTAACTCAGCAAGAATATCAGAGGCACTTAATTCACCAGACTCAACAGCCTTTAATAATTCTTCTTTTGCTTTTTTATCAAGCAATTCGTTATCAGGCATTTGTTTCAAAGCTTCAGTTAAACCTTCTTTAGCTTCAGCTTCTTCTTTTGCGGCTGCTTCTTCTTTTGCGGCCTCTTCTTTTGCTTTAGCGTCAGCTTCAGCTGCTTTAGATTTAGCATTAGCTAATTCGTCATCAGCAGTCTTTTTAGCTTTTTCAGCTTCGACTTTTGCAGTTTCAGCGTCAGCAGCTTCTTTTTTCTCTGTTTCAAGTTTTGCAGCTGCATCAGTTGCTGTAGTAGTTGTTGTATCTACTTTTTCTTGCGCTGCATCAACTTTAGCATTAGCTTCTTTTTCAGTTTCTTTTGCTTTTTCTACCTCAGTTTTTGGAGTTTCAGCCGTAAGTGTAGGCTTAGTTTCTCCAGTAGGTTGAGCAGCTGTAGGTTTGTCATCAGCTTTCACAACTGACGGTTGAGATGCAACAAATGTAGCACCTAAAACAGCTACACTAGCCAAACTGGTTAAAATCATTTTCTTTTTGTTCATCTTGTGTACCTCTTTTTGAGAATCATATTTATGTACATTATAAACCTTTTTTTGAGTGAAATCAAGAAATATGTTATATTATATATACTTTATTATTAATATAATGTATTTTGAGGCTATAAAAAACTTCAAGAAAGTAACGCATGTTTTACTAGCTTTCTTTTTTTCTTTCTTTTCATCACTTTCATTTTCTATAGCAAATTATAGTTTCGAATCCAATTCAGATATCTTAACTCTTCATAAAAACTCTAGTTTAAACAAAAAAACAGGAGATTTCTCTCCTGTTCAGATTCAATTACTTAAAATTAAATCCACTCACCATTATGATTTACAGTATAACCGTCTACTATTGTATTAACAGCTAGCTCACCTGAAGAGTAAGAATAATACCACTTACCAGAGACTTGATACCAGCCCGTTTTCATTGCCCCTGAATCATCTAGATAATACCAAAATCCTTTCTCCTGTAACCAGCCTGTCTGCATTTCACCAGATGATTTCAAATAATACCAGGTAGAACCATCTTTCAGCCATCCCGTCGACTTAGAACCATCTGATTTGAAATAATACCAACTACCATTTATTTTCTTCCAACCCACAGTCAATCCATTATTTGAACCATGATTAGATTTATTTACTGATTGATTTTGTGACGAAGTCACTCCCTCCAACTGAATATAACGTCGACTCCCGCTATAAGAAATATAACTCAACCACTTGTAACCATCCTTTTCTATCACCTGATCATAATGAACACTCTCACCTGGAGAATAATATGCAAGTGGAGTTGCATTCAATAATGGTTGATCTTTAATAGGAGTCTCCACCTTAAAATAATGAGTTCCTTTCATCAAAGATGACGATTGACTGGTCACAACATGATTGCTTGTCGAATCTTTTGAACTGCTTGGGACTTCTTTAGAATTGCTTGATAAATCTTTAAAATGAATAAAACCGGTCATCTTGTTTGCTTTTACAATTCGTTTATTATAATTACCTTTATAATCATAGTTATATTCCTCAATTTCTATATTATCTCCCATCACATTTGAAACCCAAGCAACATGGCCATAACCTCCTGCAGTAGACCAAGCAATAGATCCGATAGCTGGTGTATTATCTACACGATAACCTTCACGACGAGCACGATAACCCCATTCACCAGCATTACCATAAGCTCCTGGAAGCTCAAAACCATTTACTCCACTCAAGCGAAAAGCAGCAAATGAAGTACACTGACGAGAATACATCCTCCACTTATCAATACTCTGACTCCCATTTTTATAATAAGCAGGATAATCATCTCCACGAGCATAAGAACTGTTTGCATGAACACTTTCTCCAGCCGACAACATCAGCCCTACTACTAAAAAAGGAACAACCTTTTTAACTGACTTTCTAATAGAAAACCTTGTCTCTGCTACTTTAAATGGTGAAATTTTCATTCTTCCTCCTTGAAAAATAATATAAATCGAAGATTCCCTTCACTTAAACTATTCGGAGAAAAAAGAAAAAGTGAGAAAATTTCTCACTTTAGTCAAGATAATGAATCAAATTCTTTTCTGTAAGGATATCTGAGTAAGTAAAGGATTCAACGTAAACATTAGCTTGTTTATCTCCTTCAACGTTCCCAAATTCAACGATAAATAGGGATGGATAAACCTCAATTAGCTTACCCAATCTATTTTTTTGGCGCTTACGACCATTCTCCAAAGTCATTTCTACGACTTGTCCCTCATGTGCCTTGATTTCTTCTTTGATTTTTTTCATCTTGGCTACATCTGTAAATGCATCTGACATCTTATGCCTCCCTCTTTGAGATACTTGAAAATTTATTGTATTCTTTTTGGAAAATTAATTCCACCGTTCCACGAGCTCCACTACGGTTTTTCTCGATAATAACTTCTACCTTATTATTCGGTATGCCTTCCTCTTCTTCACCACCGCGCTCATAGTAATCGTCGCGATAAAGAAAGGCTACGATATCAGCGTCCTGCTCAATAGACCCAGATTCACGAATATCAGACAAGACCGGTCTCTTATCCTGACGTTGTTCTACACCACGAGAAAGCTGACTTAGAGCGATTACTGGAACCTTCAGTTCCTTAGCTAAAATTTTCAACTGACGTGAAATTTCTGAAACCTCTTGTTGACGATTTTCCCGACCAGTTCCCGTGATAAGCTGCAAATAGTCTATTAAAATCAAACCAAGATTTCCAGTTTCTTGAGCCAGTTTACGAGAACGAGAACGAATCTCTGTAATCCGAATCCCTGGCGTATCATCGATATAGATACTTGCATTAGCTAGATTCCCTTGAGCAATGGTATATTTTTGCCACTCCTCATCAGTCAATTGACCCGTACGGATAGAATGCGATTCCACCAAACCTTCTGCCGCCAACATACGATCCACTAGACTTTCCGCACCCATTTCGAGTGAAAAAATAGCAACTGTTTTGTCCAACTTAGTCCCAATATTCTGAGCAATATTCAAGGCAAAGGCTGTCTTACCAACCGCCGGACGAGCTGCTAAGATAATCAACTCCTCCTCATGAAGACCAGTCGTCATATGATCCAAATCACGATAACCTGTCGCAATACCTGTAATATCGGTCGTTTGTTGCGAGCGAGCTTCCAGATTTCCAAAGTTGATATTCAACACATCTCGAATGTTCTTAAATCCACTTCGATTAGCATTTTCGCTGACATCAATCAGGCCTTTTTCTGCCTGAGCAATGATTTCATCAGCTGGTTGCGAAGCCTCGTAAGCTTGATTGACAGACTCTGTCAACTTGGAGATTAATCGACGTAGCATGGCCTTCTCTGCAACAATCTTAGCATAATACTCCGCATTAGCAGAAGTTGGCACAGAATTGACAATCTCAACCAAGTAAGACAGGCCACCAATATTCTGTAAATCACCTTGATTATCAAGAATGGTACGAACCGTTGTTGCATCTATAGCATCGCCACGATCGGATAAATCGACCATAGCTTGGAAAATCAAACGATGGGCATACTTAAAAAAGTCCCGAGACTCAATATATTCTCGCACAAAAACAAGCTTACTCTCGTCAATAAAGATAGCCCCTAAAACGGATTGCTCAGCTAAGATATCTTGAGGTTGTACTCGTAACTCTTCTACTTCTGCCATCAGACTTCCCTTCCTTTTACAATCTTGTCAAGAAAGTGTAAATTTACCCTTCTTTCACACGAAGATTGATTACACTTGTAATATCTTGATAGATTTTCACTGGTACATCAATCAAACCAACTGCTCGAATCGGAGCTTGTACTTGGATATGACGTTTATCAATCTTAATTCCAAATTGCTTTTGCAATTCTTCTGCAATTTTCTTATTGGTAATGGAACCAAAGGTACGACCATCTGGACCAACTTTTTCAACAAATTCTACAATAGTTTCCTCTGCTTCTAGTTGAGCTTTAATTGCTTTTGCTTCTGCAATCATCTCAGCGTGAGCTTTCTCTTCTGATTTTTGTTTACCACGAAGTTCACCTACAGCTTGAGCAGTTGCTTCTTTTGCTAAATTCTTTTTGATAAGAAAGTTTTGTGCGTACCCTGTTGGTACTTCCTTAATTTCGCCTTTTTTACCTTTTCCTTTAACATCTGCTAAAAAGATTACCTTCATTCTTCTTTCTCCTTTTCCTTTATTTCATTTAATACAATTTCTGTCAGTTTTTCACCTGCTTCTGACAAGGTTAAATCTTTAATTTGAGCTGCTGCCAAATTAAAGTGACCTCCACCTCCCAGCTCTTCCATAATCCGTTGTACATTCAGTTTACTACGACTTCGAGCTGAGATAGAGATAAATCCTTGTGTATTCTTCGCAAGAACAAAACTCGCTTCAATACCTGACATAGCTAACATGGCATCTGCTGCCTTACTAATAACAACTGTATCATAGCATTTCGAGTCCTTAGCCTCTGCTATCAATACATCTGAACCTAATTTACGCCCCTGTAAAATCAGTTCATTGACCTCACGATATTCTTCAAAATCTGTTGCAGCGATTTCTTGGATAGCAATACTATCACTTCCTCTCGTTCTGAGATAGCTAGCAACATCAAATGTCCGACTAGTCACTCGTGAGGTGAAATTTTTAGTATCCAACATCATACCAGCCATCAAAACACTGGCCTGCATACGACTCAAACGATTTTTCTTAGAATTCTGGAACTGAATCAATTCCGTTACCAACTCACTGGCACTACTTGCACCACTTTCGATATAAGTAATAACCGCATTATCTGGAAAATCCTGATCCCTTCGATGGTGGTCAATGACGATGGTTTGGGTAAATAAATCATAAAAATCTTTTGATAAAGTTAAAGCTGTCTTTGAATGATCTACAAGAATCAACAAAGAACGATTGGTTACCATCCCCATTGCATCCTTAACAGACAACAACTTCGTAACTCCTTCTTTTTCTAAGAATGAAACAGCTCGTTCAATATCCGGCGACATTTGTTCTTCATCGTAAAGAGCGTAGCTATTTTGAGTCACATTGCTGGCAAATAACTGCATACCTACAGCAGAACCCAAAGCATCCATATCAAGGTTTTTGTGACCAACTACAAAAACCTGATCTACACTTTTAATTTTATCTGAAATAGCTGTCATCATAGCGCGCGTACGTGTCCTTGTACGCTTGATTGACGCCGCAGATCCACCACCAAAATAAACGGGATTTTTCGTTTCGTCATTCTCCTTGACAACCACCTGGTCGCCACCACGTACTTCAGCCAAGTTCAAGTTGAGCAATGCAACTTTCCCTATCTCATCATGATTTCCATCACCATAAGAAAATCCCATACTTAAGGTCAAGGGCAACTGTCTCTGTTTCGCCTCTTCTCTGAATGCATCAATAACAGAAAATTTATCATTCATCAAGCCCTCAAGCACCGTGTAGTCCGTAAACAGATAAAAACGATCCATACTTACTCGACGGGAGAACATGGCATGCTTCCCAGCAAATTCTGAAACAAAATTGGCTACAAAACTGTTAATATGACTAATGTCAGACTCCGATGTCGCATCTTCTAAATCGTCATAGTTATCAACGGAAACAATTCCAATAACCGGACGACTCGTCACTAACTCAACAGTCGCTTCGTATTCTCCAGACACATCAAAGAAGTAAAGAACACCAGATATCTTGTCCATATGAACCGAATAGCGAGTCTCACCCAAGGTGGCATAAGAACCTGGATTCCCCACAGACGCCTTTATAATTGTTTGAATTAATGCAACATCAATCTCCCCCACTTCATTAGTCAAAATCAATTCAGCGTAAGGATTGAACCATTCAACTTCACCTGACGATAAGTCTAGTTTAATAACTCCGACAGGCATCTGTTCTAACAAAGTTGTCAAACTATCTTCAGCTTGGTGGTTTACATACTGGATTTGTTCTACTTCACTCTTTGAGTAGTAATCTCTCTGATGGATGAATAGTAAAATATATGAACCCAAAATAAGTAGCAAAAGAAATAGCGTTACCAGTGTATTCGTTACAAAAACAAGTTGCACAGATAGCACTCCGAACGCCACTATTCCTAATATTAAGGGGAAAATAGGACTTACATAAAATTTTTTCATTCCAAACCTCTTGGCACCCATTATACCATAATAACCACCAAAAAGCGACTTTTTAAAAGTGTAATCAGTAATTCTATCAATTATAAGAAAAAGGAGGTTTACAATTTAGTAAACCTTCCTTTACACATATTGAAATTAAGATTCTTTAACTTCTAACAAGCCAATCTCGCCATCTTCACGACGATAAATCACATTGGTTGTCTGATCTTCAACATCCACATAGATAAAGAAATCATGTCCCAACAAATCCATCTGTAGAATAGCTTCTTCCAAATCCATTGGTTTTAAATCAATTTGTTTTGAACGAACAACTCTTGATTGGACAACATTTGTATCTTCCACCAAAGCATCTGTAAATAATTGACTAGTTGCTACCTTATTTTTATTTTTACGCTCGATTTTTGTTTTATTTTTACGAATCTGACGTTCAATTTTATCGGTTACAAGGTCAATTGAACCATACATATCTTGAGACACATCTTCTGCACGAAGAGTAATTGAGCCAAGCGGAATCGTCACCTCCACTTTAGCCGTTTTTTCACGATACACCTTCAAGTTAACTCGAGCATCCAACTCTTGTTCAGCTTGAAAATACTTTTCGATCTTTTCGAGTTTAGAAACTACATAATCACGAATTGCTTCTGTTACTTCTAGGTTTTCACCACGGATACTATACTTAATCATATGAGTACCTTCTTTCTAAACATTTTTGTTTTTCTGATTTCATTATAACGCTTTCATTTTATTTTTGCAAATTTTTTCCTCATCTTACAAGGGAAAATGTTTTTACATCCTCAGCACCAGCTTCTTCCAACAGTTTCTTCACACGATTTATAGTTGTTCCAGTAGTATAGATATCATCTATAAGTAGGATTTTTTTAGGAATAGTGACTCCACTTTTGACAAAGAAGGGAAGTTCTGTTGCCAAGCGTTCTGAACGATTTTTGGAAGAACTAGCTCGCTCTTCTCTCTTCTCTAGTAAGTCTTGAAAAGAGAACCCTGCTGCTTCAACTAAGCCTTCAACCTGGTTAAATCCCCTCTCGAGCAATCTTTCCGGACTTAGGGGAATTACAACAAATTGATACTCTTTGTACTTTTTTAACTCCTCACTTAAAACTGAAGCAAAGACTTTTCTTAAAAGGAAGTCTCCATCAAACTTATACCGACTGAAAAAATCCTTCATAGCTTGATTGTAAATAAAAATCGCTCTATGACTGACTTCAACTCCTTCTTTACACCAAAATTGACAATCTTGACACTTTGTTGACAATCCTGTTTTCATACAGTTTGGACAGTTCTCTTCTCCAATCCTATCAAAAGTAGAATCACAATCTAAACAAAGACAGGAGGCATCATTCTTCAGAAGTAAAAGACTACTGAAAGTTAAAACAGCCTTCATAGTCTGCCCACATAATAAACACTTCATAGACCCGCCTCCTTATTCATCTGTTGAATTTCCTTAATTGCCTTTTTGATTGAAGCATTTAACCCGTCATGGAAGAAAAGCAAATCTCCTGTCGGTCTATCCATGCTTCGTCCAACTCGTCCACCAATCTGAATCAAACTAGATTTGGTAAACAGACGATGGTTGGCTTCTACTACAAAAACATCCACACAAGGGAAGGTAACTCCACGCTCCAAGATTGTCGTACTGATAAGTATTGTCAGTTCTCCATCTCGAAAAGCTTGCACCTGCTCTAATCGATCTTCCGTAACTGAAGACACAAAACCAATTTTCTCATGCGAAAATTCCTTCTGTAAGACTTCTTTTAATTGCTCCCCTTTCTTAATTTCTGAAGCAAAAATGAGTAACGGATAACCTGTCTTTCTCTGTTTCTCAATATAAAACTTTAACTTTGGTGATAAACGATTCTTATCCAAATAGCGATTAAAATCGGATAACCAGACAGGTTTAGGAATAATCAAAGGATTTCCATGAAACCGTCTAGGCAAACTCAATCGTTTTAATTCTCCGATGCGAACCTTCCTATCTAACTCATCGGTAGAAGTTGCTGTTAAAAAGATTCTCAAGCCATTCTTCTTTACACTATTCTTGACAGCATGGTAAAGCGTAGGGTTGTCAACATAAGGAAAAGCATCTACTTCATCCACTATTAGCAAATCAAAAGCATGATAAAATTTTAACAGCTGATGAGTCGTTGCAACAACTAGTGGTGTTCGAAAATATGGTTCTGATTCTCCGTGTAGTAAAGCTATCTCGCAAGCAAAATCATCTTGCAGTCGCTTATACAGCTCCAAACACACATCGATTCTAGGGCTGGCCAAACAAACTGCACCACCTTCATCAATCACTTTGGCCACAACTTGGTAAATCATCTCTGTCTTTCCAGCTCCTGTTACAGCGTGAACCAAGGTTGGTTCCTGCTTATCTACCGCTTGAATCAATCCCTTTGACACCTTCTCTTGAAAAGGAGTTAATTGACCACGCCATTTAAGAACATCTTGCTTCGGAAAATCCTCCTGTGGGAAATAGTATAAAGATCGATCACTCCTAACACTCTTCATAATTAAGCACTCCCGACAATAGTAAGCACCGATAGGTAAATACCATTCTTCTAGAATAGTACTATTACAACGTTGACAGAAAAATTTCCCCTTCTCCTTTCTCATTGCTGGAAGTTTCTCTGCCAACTTACGTTCCTCTTCTGTTAATTCATTCTCAGTAAACAAACGACCGAGATAATTTGGATTTACTTTCATACTTCTTTATTCGTAAAAACCTAGCGCTTTAGATAATTTTTTAGTACAATTAAATCATGCAATTTAGAACAATTAAAGAGGACAGTCAAGTCCAAGAAGAAATCAAAAAATCACGCTTTATCTGTCATGCCAAGCGTGTTTATAGCGAAGAAGAAGCTCGTGACTTCATTACTGCCATCAAAAAAGAACACTACAAAGCTACGCATAACTGCTCGGCCTTCATTATTGGAGAACGTAGTGAAATCAAACGGACAAGTGATGATGGTGAACCTAGTGGTACTGCTGGCGTTCCCATGCTTGGGGTGCTAGAAAATCACAATCTTACTAATGTCTGTGTGGTCGTGACACGCTACTTTGGTGGCATTAAGCTAGGCGCTGGCGGATTGATTCGTGCCTACGCCGGTAGTGTCGCCTTAGCTGTCAAAGAAATTGGCATCATTGAAATAAAAGAACAAGCTGGCATTGCTATTCAAATGTCTTACGCTCAGTATCAAGAGTACAGTAACTTCCTTAAGGAACATGATCTCATGGAACTGGATACAAACTTTACAGATCAAGTCGATACGATGATTTATGTTGATAAAGAAGAAAAAGAAACTATTAAAGCTGCACTTGTAGAGTTTTTTAATGGAAAAGTTATCTTAACTGATCAAGGTTTACGAGAAGTTGAAGTTCCTGTAAACTTAGTGTAAACAAAGGAGAAAAATATGGCATTTGGTAAATTCATTCAAGGACTCGCTGGTAACTTTAGCGAGCAAAACAAAGAAACTCTTATCAAAGAATATGGACAATATCTACTAGAAAATGAAGAAATTCAAAGTGGATATAAACTGATTCGTGACTCAATTATATTTACAAATATCCGTATTATCTTTACAGATAAACAAGGCGCTACTGGTCGTAAGATGTCCATTAAATCAATCTTTTTGATGAACATTGTTAACGTTGAAATGGAAACTGCTGGAGCAGGTATAGATGATAGTGAAATTACTATTACTTATTTAGAAAATGTCTTTCTAAAAGCACATAATGAGCATTTTAATGCTCATAAATTTGAATTCCCTAAGAAAACGGATATCATTCCACTTTACACCTATTTATTAGAATTAGCTTATCACAATCGCTTGAAAATTAACGGCTTAGACCTTTGATATAAAAAAATCCTATCACTTCGATAGGATTTCTATATTTTACAAATGGTATAGATAGCGTTATACTAGAAATATCTTATACAAAGAGGTATTCATATGTCTATTTATAACAACATTACTGAATTAATCGGTCAAACTCCGATTGTTAAACTCAACAACATCGTGCCAGAAGGGGCTGCTGACGTCTATGTAAAGCTTGAAGCATTCAACCCTGGTTCTTCTGTAAAAGATCGTATTGCTCTTAGCATGATTGAAAAAGCTGAACAAGACGGTATTCTGAAACCAGGTTCTACAATTGTTGAAGCAACAAGTGGAAACACTGGTATTGGACTTTCATGGGTAGGTGCTGCTAAAGGGTATAAAGTCGTCATCGTTATGCCTGAAACTATGAGTGTAGAACGACGTAAGATTATCCAAGCTTATGGTGCTGAACTCGTCCTAACTCCTGGTAGTGAGGGAATGAAAGGCGCTATTGCTAAAGCTCAAGAAATCGTTGCTGAACGTGATGGTTTCCTTCCTCTTCAATTTGACAATCCAGCTAATCCAGAAGTACACGAAAGAACAACAGGAGCTGAAATACTAGCTACTTTCGGTAAAGATGGACTAGATGCCTTTGTTGCTGGAGTAGGTACTGGTGGAACGATTTCTGGTGTTTCTCATGCACTCAAGTCAGCAAATTCAAACATTCAAGTTTATGCAGTGGAAGCTGATGAATCTGCTATTCTATCTGGTGAAAAACCTGGTCCTCACAAAATTCAAGGTATATCAGCTGGATTTATTCCTGATACACTGGATACAAAGGCTTATGATGGTATCGTTCGTGTAACGTCAGACGATGCTCTAGCACTCGGCCGTGAAATTGGTGGAAAAGAAGGATTCCTTGTAGGGATTTCTTCAGCTGCAGCTATCTACGGAGCCATCGAGGTTGCCAAGAAATTAGGTACAGGTAAGAAAGTCCTTGCTCTAGCACCAGATAACGGCGAACGTTATTTGTCTACAGCACTCTATGAATTTGAAGTGTAGTCTCCTAAATACACTTAGCCCTTATTATAGGGCTTTTTATTTATACCTTAAAAAAATAGGAATATCTCCCTATAAAGATCGACTGCATAGAAAAAAGGAAGCAATTTGGCTTCCTTTTTATTATTAGTTATTCAAGGCTGCTGCCATTGTAGCTGCAACTTCAGCTTCGAAGTCATTTGCAGCTTTTTCGATACCTTCACCAACTTCAAAGCGAGCGAACTCAACTACTGAAGCGTTAACTGATTCAAGATATGCTTCAACTGTCTTGCTGTCATCCATGATGTATACTTGTGCAAGAAGTGTGTAAGCTTGGTCAACTTTAGTGTTGTCAAGCATGAAGCGGTCCATTTTACCTGGGATGATTTTGTCCCAGATTTTTTCTGGTTTGCCTTCTGCAGCCAATTCAGCTTTGATGTCAGCTTCAGCTTGGGCAATCACTTCATCAGTCAATTGAGCTTTTGATCCATACTTCAAGTGTGGAAGAGCTGGTTTGTTAACCATTGCACGACTTTCGTTGTCTTGGTCGATAACGTGGTTCAATTGTGCCAACTCATCTTTAACGAATTGCTCATCCAATTCTTTGTAAGAAAGAACTGTTGGTTTCATCGCTGCGATGTGCATTGACAATTGTTTAGCAAGTGCTTCGTCTCCACCTTCAACAACTGAAATAACACCGATACGTCCACCATTATGTTGGTAAGCACCAAAGTGTTGTGCATCTGTTTTTTCAATCAATGCAAAGCGACGGAATGAGATTTTTTCTCCGATAGTTGCTGTTGCAGATACGTATGCAGCTTCAAGAGTTTCACCTGAAGGCATTGTCAAAGCAAGTGCTTCTTCATTATTAGCAGGCTTTCCTTCAGCAATAACTTTAGCTGTAGTATTTACCAATTCAACGAATTGAGCGTTTTTCGCAACGAAGTCAGTTTCAGCGTTTACTTCAATAACTGCTGCAACATTACCGTTAACATAAACACCAGTCAAACCTTCTGCAGCAACACGGTCAGCTTTCTTAGCTGCCTTAGCCATACCTTTTTCACGAAGCAATTCAATCGCTTTTTCGATGTCACCGTCTGTTTCTACAAGCGCTTTTTTAGCGTCCATAACACCGGCACCAGATTTTTCACGCAACTCTTTTACAAGTTTAGCTGTAATTTCTGCCATTTTGATTCTCCTATATTTTTTAAAAATAGGAGAGCCGGGCTAAGCCCCGCCCTCCTAGGTAATACTATTTATATAAATTAAGCGTTGTCGCCTTCTACAACTTCAACGATTTCTTCGATTGAATCTGCTTGAGCTTCTGAAGCTGCAAACTCTGCTTCAACTGCTACTGCATCTTCACCTTGACGTCCTTCGATGATAGCGTCAGCCAATTTAGCTGTAATCAATTTAACAGCGCGGATAGCGTCATCGTTAGCTGGGATGATTACATCGATATCATCTGGATCAGTATTTGTGTCAACCATCGCTACAACTGGGATTCCCAATTTTTTAGCTTCTTTAACAGCGATTTGCTCTTTATGTGGGTCAACTACGTACATCACATCTGGGATACGAGGCATATCTTCGATACCACCCAAGAATTTTTCAAGACGTGCACGTTGTTTGTTAAGAAGTGCAACTTCTTTCTTAGGAAGAACTTCAAAAGTTCCATCTTCTTCCATACGTTTGATTTCTTTCAAACGAGCGATACGTTTTTGGATTGTTCCCCAGTTTGTAAGAGTTCCACCCAACCAACGGTGGTTGATGAAATATTGACCTGAACGTACTGCTTCTTCAGCAACTGCATCAGCTGCTTGTTTCTTAGTACCAACGAACAATACAACTGCATCGTTAGCTGCTGCATCACGCATGAAATCGTATGCTTGGTCTGCGTATTTTACAGTTTGTTGCAAGTCAATAACGTGGATTCCGTTACGCTCAGTGAAGATGTACTTAGCCATCTTAGGGTTCCAGCGACGAGTTTGGTGACCAAAGTGTACACCAGCCTCAAGAAGTTGTTTCATTGAAATTACTGCCATGAGTATTTCTCCTTTTTGTTTTTTTCCTCTTCTTGACTTCAACTCGCAAAACGACCCAAGGGCAACTGTTTCACAATTCATCAAGAATGAGTATTATCGTTCACACGACAAGTTTCATTCTACCATACTTTTTCAATATTTTCAAGCTATTTTAGTAGATTTTTAAAGTAGATAATTTCTGCCAACTTCTCAAAGTAACTTCCACTTGGAAGGCCAAAGTGGAAATTAGTTTGGGAATTTAGCATTAAATTACTAATAAAAACTCTAAATTTAAAGCATCCCAACATATACTGCTGGGATGCTCTAATAGCTAAATTTTTTAAAATTTAATATAGTGGCAAAATCATTAGTTTATTTTATCTACTTCGAAGTTTCTTACGAATTTTATAAGCTAGATTAAACAAAAAATATAATGAACTAGTTGGATAATTAAACTCACCAGCAAATTCCTCGATAGTAGGATTAAACTTGGATTTAAAGTTAATTAACCCACCCTCTAAATTGTTTTCAATTCCACCCATATTATGAGTCTCAGCCCCTCGTTCAAAAGAATGTTGAGCTGTCTCAAACCATGTAGGAATAGCAGGTTGATAGTGTTTAAATTCTTCATTCATTCCAGCATATAAGTTCTCAGAAGTTTTCCCAAATTCGATAGTTAAAGTACCAGACAATGGGACAATACTATCCCCTCTGTCAATATGGTTCTTAAGAAAAGAAATTTCTTCCTTTAATCGTTTTCTCTCTTGCTGATTCTCTTTTATTTTACCTTCTTTCGTTTTATCTGTAAACTTCTGCGCTGTTTTTAGATTCTTTTCGAATTGTTGCTCAACTTCTTTCAGTCTATTAGGTAGATCTAAATAGCTCAGTGTGATAAAGGAGTGATCAGGATAAGTATCCAGTAACTTCTGATAATAATCTTTGCCTCGTAAACTGATATTCTTGCGAGACTCTGTTTTCTTCATTAAAAATGAAAATTCATCTAATAAATCAAGTCCACCAAATTTTACTTCTAATCCTTTATTTCTTGCAGTTCGGATGGCCTGTCTAGTAGACTTAGAAAGTTGATCCAGTGAGAAATTTTCTTTATGAATATTAGCTTGAAAACGTGGTTGTATATTTTCTGCCATATCCTTTGTTAAGCCTGTCCAATAAACTTTATTTTTTTTCAGTTCTTCGACAATTGCTAAAGCCATAGAATTTTGGACAGTTTCTTGGTCAATAAGACCTCTACTGATAAATAAACTTGGGTCAAATTTAACCATTATTGCATGGCTTTTTTTAGCAAGTTTTTTCAACGTTAAAAGAACAAATTTCAGAAGTTCTTTATCTTCATAGTCAATTACTGGACCTCGTGGAATATAAAACATAGAAAGTCCTAATGGTAGCGGCTGAATTAAGATATTTGCTACTCCAACTAATTGATTATCTTTATAAAAGCCAACTCTCTCGTTCCCCCAAGTATCCTTTATCTTGGACCAATCACTACTCTGTAATAAATTTCCTTGAGGATGATTTTCTAAAAATAAATCCCACTCTTTAGCATCAACATTTATTTTATACCTAAACATAACTTCAACACCGACTCCCTTAGAAACCATTTTTTATTAACATGCTACACTCGTACTAAATCTCTACATTTCATTTTACTTTAATTAAATAATTATAAAAATAGAAAATAAGTTCAAGTAATTATATAATGAAATTAATTTTTCCAGCACTATACAAAGGGTGAGATTAATAAGATCTCACCCTTTGTATAGTAATAATCAGTATATTAGTTTGGATAAATGTATCTTACAGTACCTCTTGATGCTGTCGGATTAAACCATCCACGATAATTTCCGATTGGTTGAGTTCCACTTCCATCATAGTTACACTCAGAAACTTGAATACGAGTTGATGATTCAACTGCTGTAACAACTGCTACGTGACCGTATCCTCCATCATCCCAACATGCAATCGCGCCAACTTGTGGTGTAGAACCTGTACGGAAACCTGCAGCTGCTGCACTTGCAGCCCATTGACCGCCATTACCCCAGTAATCACCAGCCCATGGTGCTAAAGTTTTTACTCCCCATGTACATTGACCTACAGGATAGCTTGATGCATTTGTACTGTATGTCGGATGTTGTTTCACTGGTGCAGGAGTATAGCTTGTTGATTCCGCTGAAGCACTACTTGAAGATGATTCAGACGAACTAGATGACGAAGAAGTAGTTGATACTGCTTGAACTTCTGCTGTAAAAGTTGTATTCCCAGAAGCAACGACTTTTTGTTGTTGACTTGCTTGTTTAGCTTTATAAGCTGCTTCTGCTTCTGCAGCTGCTTTAGCTTCTGCTTCTGCTGCAGCTTTTTTCTCAAGTAAACTTGCTTTTTCATCCTCTGCAGTAGCCTTTTCAGCAGCAAGATTCAATTCTGCAGCTTTCAACTCAGCTTGTTTTGTAGTTAATGATTGAGCATCATCAGCTAGTTTTTGCTGATTTGCAATAACTGTATTAATTGCATCATTGTTTGCTACTTGTTTTTCAGAAATAGCTTTTTTATCTGCTTTTTGTTGTTCCAACATTTTGTTGTTTGCAGATACGATTTCACTCATTGCAGCAACACGTGAAATAGCTTCTGTAATTGATTTTGAGTTTACAATTGTATTAATGTAATTTGTTGCAGCTCCATTTGTTTGAGCACTACGAGCTTGTTTTTGTAATGAATCATTGCGAGATACAATATTCTTAGAAAGTTCTGTAATTTCACCCTCAAGCTTTTTAGATTCTTCTTGTAGTCTATCATTTTCAGATTGCAAGTTTGATTGCTCTGTTTGAATAGCAGATACTTGCTCCTGAACTTGATCAACTTGTTTTTGGGCTTCTTGTTGTTGTGCTGTTAAGTTGCTAATTTTATTATCTTGAGCAGCAATTTTGTCATCAGTAGTTTCTGCATGCGCAGTTGTTAAAACAGCTGCTTGAGAAACCATTACTGTACTTAGTAAAAGTGACGCTAAGATTTTTTTCTTCATATTTCGTAGATACTCCTTCTTTTAAAGACATTACTAGTATACCAAAAAAAGGCCTAATGAATATTACGCCTTTGTTACATTTTTATTTCTTTCTTATAGGTAAAATTTTTCAAAAATAAACTGAAAAGTAATCATCCATATAAGGTTCAAAATCATTGATGGTACTAAACTATAGACTATAAACAAAGACATACTATCCACAGTTAAACCTACCACTATTGCAAGTATATAAGCTCCCATCTCAAATAGAAAAGTCATGACAATAATTGCCAGCATTCTCGTCCAACGATTCAATAAAATAACACTATTAAATTTATGGAGAAATGCCCCCAACAGGACAAATAACAGAGTCGCAATCCCTATCAAGTGGAAAAAGTAAATGTCATAAACCAAACCCACTACAAAACAATAGGCTAAATAGAGATACTCTGATACTTCAATCGTCTCAAATAAGAGAAACAAAAATAGAAAATGACTGGCCAACTGCACGTGGGGAAATAATGAGCCAAAAAGCTGGCTAATATGGGCATCAATTAGAACAAAGAAAGGAAGCAATAAAAACACTCCAACCCGCTTCAGCTGTCTCATTATGAATTCCCCACTAATTCTATCACATTCACATTATGAGTATCTGCACTCAATTTAACAGCTACTTCTCGTGTCAAATAGTCCGTACTATGCGTTGTAGCAACCACTTCACCAACAGGAATATCAGCAACATTAAAGTTTCCTAATCCACCAGTGGTCACCTTATCTCCTGCACTAATATCGCCACTACTATTTAATTGGCTAATTTTAAGAACTTCATTTTCTTTATCATAGCCAACAATAATTCCATAAATTGTAGTAGAACCATGCTGAATTTTAACAGAAATCTTATCAGCATTTTCCGTATTTGTCAAAAGGTTGATCATGGTAGAGTTCTCCTCTACTTTTGAGACACTCCCAATCAAACCACCATTTGCAATGGCTAACATATTCTCAGAAACCCCTTTTGATTTGCCTGCATCCAGGGTCAATTCCTGCTTCCAAGATACTGGAGAACGCATAATAACATCTGCTGCTAAAGTCTTTGTAGCTTGCAATTTGGACTTCATATCAAGCAATTGGCGCAGTCGCTCATTTTCTGTCTTTAAACTTTCCGCCTCATTTGATTTAACTTCTAATTGGTAAATTTGTTTCTTCAAACTTTCATTTTCATTATATGTTCGTGTCAAATGAGCCAAATCTGATTTGACAGAATCAAACCACTGAAAAGGTTTTTGTACAACTCTATCAACCAATGAGATTCCATCTCCTAATTTTGTCACAATTGTACTTGAATAAGTCGTCGCTAAGAGAGCTGACACAAGCAGAACAATGACAAAAACAATAATGACATATTTTGATTTTTTAAAACGGTTCATATCCCTACCTTTATATCAAAAACTGTTACAGTAATTTTTTATGAATTCCTGAAAGCTACTAAGATTTTAAGAAAAATAAGCAACAACCAAGTACGATAATAACAAGAATGGTCAGCGTATCCTTTCGAGTCCATTTCAGTTGTCGGTATTGACTTCTGCCTTTTCCCCCCTGATAACCACGCGCTTCCATAGCAATAGCCAAGGAATCCGCACGTTTTAAACTTGTCGCAAAAAGAGGAATCAAAATGGGAATCATAGCCTTCACCTTTTGAACAATGCTTCCTTCACCAAAATCCACTCCACGCGCTTTCTGTGCATTCATAATCCGCGTCGTATCATCCATCAAGGTTGGGACAAAACGCAAACTCATAGACAGCATCAAACCAATTTCATGAACTGGAACTTTCACACGCTTTAAAGGCGCTAACAAAGCTTCAACAGCTGATGCCAAACTTAAGGGCATGGTCGTTAAGGTTAACAAAGTTGAAAAGAAAATAATCAATACAAAGCGACAAAAAATAATCCCAGCTTGTTGCAAAGCATAATCTGTGATTTTCACAAACGAAAACTCAAATAAAACATTCCCATTAGAAATGAAAAACAGTTGAAAAATAGTTGTGAAGGCAATCAAGAAAAACATAGACTTCAAGCCCTGAATAAAAAATGAAAGAGATACTCCTGACAAGGCAATAAAAATCCCTGTCGCTATAAAAAGAATTAGATTCGTCAAGGGATTATTAGCCAAAAAAACGATCAAAATCAGTAGCATCATAGCCAGTAATTTGCTACGTGGATCCAATCGGTGAACAATCGAATCACCTGGGATATAACGCCCCAAAATCATACTATCCATTTAGCGACTCCTTGAACTCCTCTATCTTAATCGGTAATCGTTTAAATGACACGCCTCTATCAGCCAATCGTTTACAAAAGGCTGTAATTTTAGGTACTCCCAACTGCACTTCTTCCATAAAGACAACATCTTGAAAGACATCACTTGGTTTACCCCCCTTAACTAAACATCCCTTTTCCATCACATAGACTTGATTTGCATATTCAGCAACATCATCCATCAAATGCGTTACTAAGACAATGGTCATCCCTGACTGATGGAGTTTTTTGAACAAGTTCATCAACTCTTTTCTTCCCAGAGGGTCCAGGCCTGCTGTGGGCTCATCTAAGACTAATATGGCTGGTTCCATGGCAAGTATGCCTGCAATGGCGACACGCCTCATTTGGCCACCTGACAGCTCAAACGGACTACGATTATAAAGTGATTCATCAATTCCAACCAGAGCCAGTTTCTCACGCGCAATCTGCTCCGCATCTTCTTCAGAAACTCCAAAATTTTGCGGTCCAAAAGCAACATCTTTCAAAACCGTTTCTTCAAAGATTTGATTTTCAGCAAACTGAAATACCAAGCCAACCTGTTTTCTAATTTGACGAATATCTTTGTTTTTAGAAGTCGAGGTGATTAAGGTATCAAAAACTCGTACACTTCCTTGACTTGGCACCAATAAACCATTTAAAAGTTGTAAAATAGTTGATTTACCACTACCTGTATGCCCAATTAAAGCCGTATAAGAACCATCTTCAATCGTCAAAGAAACATCCGACAAAGCTGTTGAAGCTAAGGGAGTCCCTTCTTGATATGTAAAACTCACATTTTCTAGAGCAACTCCCATAGCTTATCCTCTAGCTCACTTTCTGTCAAATAATTTTCAGGCAAATCATAGCCATTCTGGCTCAAAGAATGTTTTAATTGATTGGAAAAAGGATCGTCTAATCCAATTTGATCTAAATCATTTCGAGAGAAAAGTTCTCTTGGGCTACTAGTTGATTCAATTTCCCCTTTTTTCAGGACCAATACACGGTCACTCATGGCGACTTCTTCCAAATCATGTGTAATGGAAATGACCGTCATATCATAGTCTTTTCGAATTTCTTTTACTGTCTCAATCAGTTCTCTACGCCCCTCAGGATCCAACATACTCGTTGCCTCATCTAGGATTAAAATAGCTGGTCTTAGGGCTACAACACCTGCAATAGCCACACGTTGCTTTTGGCCACCTGATAGACGCGCTGGCTCTCTCTTTTTAAAGTCCAACATGCCAACCAAATCCAGAGCTTCTTCCACTCTCTTTTTCATTTCTTGACGAGAAAGTCCCTGATTTTCCAAACCAAAGGCAACATCATCCTCAACAGTCGCTCCAACAAATTGATTGTCTGGATTTTGAAAAACCATACCGATTTGACGACGTATATTCCAAACATTTTCCTCAGTCAATCGTTGACCATCAATTACAATCTCTCCAGATTCTGCTTCCAGTAAACCATCAATTAAGCGAACCGTCGTTGATTTACCACTACCATTATGCCCTACAATCGAAAGCCATTCTCCACGTTTCACGTGAAACGTAATATCCTTCACATCATAGTATTCCTGACTTTCCTTATAGCGAAAAGAAAGATTTTTTACATCAATTATTGATTTCATTTCGAACCAAATGTCCCTTTAAATACATAGGCACTACCCTTGAAATAATCATAGCCAGAGTAGATAGTGAAAAACAAGGCTACATAAAGTAGAACTTGACCAAGCAAAGTCCAATGTAATAGCAAGAAAATAATCGCAAACATCTGACTAAAAGTTTTAATTTTTCCAGGCATTGCTGCTGCTAAAACTGTTCCACCAGTTTCAACCAATAAAAGCCTTAAACCTGTCACAGCCAACTCACGACAAATAATCACTGCAACAATCCAAGCTGGAGCCATACCTAACTCAATCAGCATAATAAAAGCCGACATTACTAGTAACTTATCCGCCATTGGATCCGCAAACTTCCCAAAGTTGCTAACCACACTCCATTTACGAGCTAAATATCCATCTAAATAGTCGGTAATACTGGCAATAGCAAATATAATAGCTGCTACTATATGACTTTCTAGCGAATTTCCTATCGTTAAAATAAAGATAAAAATAGGTATAAAGAGAATTCGACCTATTGTTAAGAGATTGGGAATTTGTTCTTTTTTCATTCTTTTTTCCTTAATTTCTAGTAAAGGTTACAGTGATTTGTCCAGTTTGAGCTGTTAATTTCGATAAATCAACAGTCTGATCATCTACTGTTAAAGCAACACCTTTGACAACACCTAAAGTAATGGTCACAGGATTTTTTGTTGAAACTGTTGTTTCTGCACTTTTATTATCCGGTGATAAGGTCACACCACCCTCAAGCTCACTTTCTGAAACACTAACCCAACTTCTAGCATCTGAAACCGATAATTGCAATTTTGCGGTTTCCTTACTTGTTTTATAAGCGATTTCTACATAATTTCCTTCACCTGATACACTTATAACTGGTTCAATATTCGAAGAGCTACTTGATGAACCACTACTTGAAGATGGAGTTGCAGAACTAGTCGAGCTTGTTGCTTGGACTACACTATAACTAGACGCAGATGAACGCTCCGGTTGAGTCTGAATATAATTCCAAACATAATAAGTCACAAAAATGACAATCGATAGTGCAAAGAGTATAAAATAAAATAAAGGTAAAAATGATGTCTTATTTTTCTTACTTGAACGTCTCCTACCTGTCAACTCCTCTTCATCAACATCTACTTCCTCATAAGTAATCATGCTCCCAGAATCATAAGCATCCAAGACAATTCGCTCATCTAGCTCAACTGCCCACGCATACTTTCTCAAAAAAGAACGAGTATAAAATGGACTAGGAAGTTGATCAAAATCATCAGCTTCCATCGCTTCCAACATATCCAACTGAATTTCTGTTTTTTTGTGTAATTCTTCTAAAGTCAACCCTTGGTTGGTTCTAGCTAAACGTAAAACCTCACCAATTGTTTTTTTCCTCATACTTGTCATTCCTTCTTTCTAGTATCGATTATGATAGGTTACTACGATGGGAATATTGTAAAATCAACTATATCACCATCATCTATTAAATGATGTCCAGCATCAAGGACATCCTCCAAAGTAATTTCCTGTAAAATTTTCGGCAAATCAAAAATTGTCTCACCATTTTCAAAAGCATCATATTGCGTTGCAATAAATTCAAGAGAGTTCATGCTACTGAAAAATTCTCCAAACATCTCTCTTTTGATAATGTCTAAATGATCCTCTGTAATATCTATATCCTTTGTGAAATTACGAATAGCCTTTTTAAACTGATGAGATAAAGCAACTGGCTCTTTTGTATCCATTGTCAACATAACAAAATGAAAACGACTTGTTACTTCAACTTCCAGAGATAAGGACGCATCAATTTTACCTGATTCATATAATTTCTGAAAACGATCCGAAGTCCAACCAAACATCATTGCAAACAATAATTTTAATAAAATATGATATCGATAGCAATCCGCTTCAGCAACTTCTTGCTTACCTCTAATACCAATCGCTAGTTTGGGAGAAGACACTTCCATTCTCATACTGTCTGTTTGCTTTACATCTTGTAAAACAAGCTTTTCTCTTACTACTTCCTGAACATCTAAATCTTTCAGTTCTTTGCTTTCAAAATAGTCCTGTACTCGTTCCACATCAAAATTACCAACGAAAAACAGAGACATGTTTACAGGTTTGTAAAATCTTGTAAAATTTTCTTGCAAATTAGTTAGATTGATTTGGGAAATTGACTCCTCACTTCCAACTATATCAGTTGCTAAAGGTGTACCAGGATACAAATTCGCTAAAGTTGAAAAGAATAAACACGAATCTGGATCATCTTGATACATTTCTCGTTCTTGCTGTATAATATCCTGCTCCCTTAAAATAGAATCTTCAGTAAATTGTGCTGATGTTACCAATTCATCAAGTAAGTCCAAATTTTCTAAAAAATGATCCGTTGCTGAAAAAAGATAACTTGTTTTTGTAAAGCTTGTAAAGGCATTACTATCTGCACCTAGACTCGTAAAAGCCGACATCAAATCGCTAGCATCTTCTCTCTCAAATAATTTATGTTCAAGAAAATGAGCAATTCCCGCAGGATATTCTTTTACATATCCGTCAACTTCTGTTACAAGCGTATCTACCGAACCAAACTGTACAGTTACACTCCCGTAAACCTCTTTAAATTCCTTTTTAGGCAAAAGAGCAACTGTCAATCCGTTGGACAAACGAGTTCGATAAACCATTTCTTTTACAGCTGGATAGTACTTTTCTTCAAAAACAACCTTTGTCATTCTATTCCTTCCATAAAGTAAATTGCTTGTAATTTCACATTACTAGCTGCTCTACAAATAGCATCTTTGTCAACTTGCTCAAGTTTTGCAATCCAACCTTTAAATTCTGCTGAAGATTTTCCAAGTAAGGCATTTTGATAAGCACGTTCAATCAATGAAGATTGATTATCTTGAGAAAGCAACAAAGACCGACGAATCATTTTCTTGGTCTGCTCTAGCTCAAGCTCTGTAAAATAACCTTTTTTTAAATCAAGCAGTTGATTATTCATCATTTTACGAGCCTGGTTCCGATTTTCTCGATCAATACCAGCATATATCCTCAAGAATCCACTAAATAAATCGAGCTGACTTGAAATAGTATAAGCCAATCCAGCATTTTCACGGACATTTGTAAATAGTTTAGAGTGAGCAAATCCACCAAGTAAACCATTCATTACAATCATGGGTAAATGTTGCTCATCACCATATTCAGAAGGGCAATGATAACCTAATTCCAAAATGGATTGTCCCACATTTTTCCGAACCATACCTTCTTGTAGGATATTGGAATAAGGTTGACAATACTGAACCTTCACATCTCCTTTTCGACCTTTAAAGTTAAATGATTCTAATACATTTTGAATTTCAACCTCATTAAAATCACCTAGGAAAAAGAAATCTATTCGATCATTGGCCAAAAATTCTTGGAAACAAGAATAAGAACTTTGTGGAGTTTCAGCTAAAATACGATTTCGTAAATCACTATATTCCAATTTGAGACGTTCATCATAAAAAAACAATTTATCTAATTCTTTATGTGCGAAATAAAAAGAATCATCCATATCAGCTGCTAAACTTGCTAGCAATTGTTTTTTCTCAATTTCAAATAAGGCCGGATCAAATCCATTATCAACTACTATGGGTGAAAAAAGAGTTTCTTTTACAAGTTCCAAAACCTGAGAAGTTAGAACATTTTTCCTACTTAAAAACTCATCACGAACATAGGTAAATGTCAATTCTACAATATGACTTTGCCCTCTTCTGAAACAATTGGTTGACATATCTGTACCGTATAGACTGGCCAAATGTTTTCTCAAATCTTGAGAAGTAGGATACATCTGATTAGCAGTCTCTAGCACACTCGCACTCAACATGCGACCTGCAATCGTATCAAGAGATAATGGAGTGGTAAAACGCACGGCGATTTTGTTCGTTTTAAACTTTTTTGATTGGATAAAATGTGTTGAAATTCCATGCACTAACTCCATGATTTACCTCCTTATATACAGACTTCTATTATATCACGAAAAACTGAAATTTTCTTGTTCTCTGTAACACTTTTGAAATAAAAATCGCTTACATTATTCCTTGTTTCTCTCACTATTTTTAGGAAAATATGGTATAATACCAAAGATTGAGGTGAATTATGGAATACAAATTATTTGAAGAATTTATTACCCTCCAAGCACTACTCAAAGAACTTGGAATTACACATAGCGGAGGAGCTATCAAATCATTTCTCTCTGAACATTCTGTTTACTTTAATGGAGAATTAGAGAGTCGTCGTGGTAAAAAACTTCGTATTGGCGATAAAGTTGACATCCCTGACATGAATATTGACATCTTGTTGACACAACCTACTTTTGAAGAACAAGAGGAGTATCAGGCTGATAAAGTTGAAAAAAAACGAATCGCTAAACTCGTCAAGGAGATGAATAAGGGAGTAAAGAAAGACAACTCTAAACCTACTTCATCACCAAAAAGCAAACAAGCTCCACGATTCCCTGGTAGATAATCATGTGGCTACAACACCTATCTCTCAAAACTTTTCGTAACTACAAAGAGACGAAAATAGACTTTAATCCTAAATTAAATGTCTTTTTAGGACGCAATGCACAAGGTAAAACAAATATGTTAGAGGCTATCTATTTTTTAGCCTTAACACGCAGTCATCGAACTCGAACTGATAAAAATCTCATTCATTTTGATGAGGAACAGCTTCATCTTTCAGGTCTTGTTCAGAAAAAAACTGGATCCATTCCTCTCGAAATCGAACTAACACAAAAAGGCCGTGTGACAAAAGTGAATCATTTAAAACAGGCACGCCTTTCAGATTATGTCGGACACATGAATGTTGTCTTATTTGCTCCTGAAGATTTACAACTAATTAAAGGAGCACCTTCGGTTCGACGAAAATTCATTGATATGGAGCTTGGGCAAATTAAGCCAATCTATTTATCTGATTTAACTAATTATAACCACATCCTTAAACAAAGAAATACCTATCTAAAATCAGCTCAAACAATAGATGAAACCTTCCTTTCAGTACTAGATGATCAGCTAGTCGATTATGGATGTCGTGTGATGAATCACCGCTTAGATTTCATAAAAAAACTAGAATCATTTGGGCGTAAGAAACATTTTGAACTCTCTAATCAGATTGAAGAGTTGTCAATAGCCTATCAATCTTCTGTCAAGATAGCTGACAAAGAAAACTTATCAGAATCTTTCAAAATTGCTTTAGAAAAAAGTAGGTCCAGAGATTTATTTAAAAAGAATACTGGTGTTGGTCCTCATCGAGATGATATTTCTTTTTATATAAATGGGATGGATGCTAGCTTTGGAAGTCAAGGTCAACATCGTAGTCTCGTCCTTTCTATAAAATTAGCAGAAATCGAATTAATGGAAAGTATTACTACAGAGTCTCCAATATTACTACTTGACGATGTTATGAGCGAACTTGACAACACTAGACAACTAAAATTATTAGAAACGATTTCTCATTCAATCCAAACCTTTATCACAACAACAAGCATAGATCATCTTCAAAATCTACCAGAAAATCTAAGTGTTTTCACTATTCAAGATGGTAAAGTTGTTGTAAATAAAACTTGACAATATTGTAAAAGAACTCCTGTTTTTGCAGGAGTTCTTTTTATTTCTTTTACATAGAATAATTTGGTGCCTCATTAGTAATTTGTACATCATGAGGGTGGCTTTCTTTCAAACCAGCACCAGACATTTCAATAAATTGAGCGTTATCATGTAATTCTTTAAGGTTAGCCGCACCACAGTAACCCATACCAGATCGGATACCGCCAATCATTTGGAAAACGATATCAGCTGCCGCTCCTTTATAAGCAACACGACCTTCAATTCCTTCTGGAACGAGTTTGTTTGCTTCATTGACAGAACCTTGGAAGTAACGATCGCTTGAGCCTTTCTTCATAGCAGCGATTGAACCCATACCACGGTAAGTCTTGAATTTACGTCCTTGGAAGATTTCGGTTTCTCCTGGAGCTTCATCAGTTCCAGCAAACATAGATCCAAGCATAACAGCATTTCCACCAGCCGCAAGAGCTTTTACAATATCTCCAGAATACTTGATTCCACCGTCAGCAATGATCGTTTTACCATATTCACGCGCAACAGCTGCAGCATCATAGATAGCTGTTACTTGTGGAACACCAACACCTGCAATTACACGAGTAGTACAGATAGAACCTGGTCCAATACCAACCTTGACAACGTCTACACCTGCTTCGTAAAGTGCGCGCGCTCCCTCAGCAGTAGCAATATTTCCAGCAATCAAAGTACGATCTGGGAAGTGAGCACGAATCTCAGCAATTTTACGCAAGACACCTGCAGAATGACCATGTGCAGTATCAATAACAATCGCATCTGCTCCTGCCTCAAAAAGAGCCTCTGCACGTTCAAATGTATCTGAAGTAACACCTACTGCACCTGCAACTAGAAGACGACCAAACTCATCTTTAGCAGCATTTGGAAACTCAATAACTTTTTCAATATCTTTGATAGTAATCAAACCAGAAAGACGACCTTCTTCATCTACCAAAGGAAGCTTTTCAATACGGTGTTCTTGAAGAATACTCTCAGCTGTTGCAAGATCTGTACCCACAGGAGCAGTAACAAGATTTTCACTTGTCATATGATTTGAGATTGGTTGGTTATAGTCTGAAATAAAACGAAGATCTCGGTTTGTCAAAATACCAACCAATTTACGATTCTCAAGTGTTTCAACAACTGGAACACCACTGATGCGGTAACGACCCATAAGTTCATCTGCTTCAGCAATTGTATGTTCAGGCGTCAAGAAGAACGGATCAATAATAACTCCATTTTCAGAACGTTTTACCTTACGAACCTCTTCTGCTTGTTGAACAATTGACATGTTTTTATGGATAACTCCGAGACCGCCTGCACGAGCAATAGCAATGGCCATTTGACTCTCTGTAACTGTGTCCATGGCAGCGGTAATAATTGGGATATTTAAAGTCAAATTATCTGCCAATTTAGTTGTTAAATCTGCATCGTTAGGCAACACATGACTTTCAGCTGGAATAAGCAATACATCATCAAAGGTAAAACCTTTTTTCAAAAATTTAGTGTCCCAATTAGACATTCGAAGTTTCCTCTTTTCTTTCTTTTTGAGCTTGACTCTTTTTATATTGTATCTATCATACCATTCTATAAAAATTTGTCAAATGTTACAGGGGTAAATAAAAAACTATCTTTTCTTCGAGATAGAAATGATAGTTTCTTGTAAAATAAACTTAGTTAAAGTAATGAAGTCCCATTGCTCCTTTAACCTCAGATAGGGTCTGACCTGCAACTTCACGTGCTCTTTCACTACCTTTTTGAAGCATATTATAAACTTCTCCCATATCCTTAGCAAATTCGATACGGCGCTCTCGAATAGGACCCAGTTCACGTTCTAATATTTCAAGTAGATAACGCTTGGTCTTCACATCACCAAGACCACCTCGTTGATAATGTTCTTTCATGTCAGCAATTTCTTGAGCATCTTCTGGACGACCAAAAACATCTAGATAATGGAAAACCATATTTCCTTCAATTTTACCTGGATCCTCAACGCGGATATGATCTGGATCTGTATACATACTCATCACTTTTTTACGCAAAGTATCCGCATCATCAGCTAAATAAATACCATTATTGAGTGATTTGGACATTTTAGCATTTCCATCTAAACCAGGCAAACGCCCTGCTCTCTCATTTTCTGGATAAATACCTTCCGGCTCTACCAATACATCACAGTTATATGCATTGTTAAAAGAACGAACAATTTCACGAGTTTGCTCAATCATTGGTTTCTGATCTGTCCCAACAGGAACATAATTAGCCTTAAAAGCTGTGATGTCAGCTGCTTGAGCTATTGGATAGACCAAGAATCCTGTCGGAATGCTTTCTCCAAATCCTTTTTGAGCAATTTCTGTCTTGACAGTGGGATTTCGTTCCAAACGTGCTAATGACACCAGATTCATATAATACATAGACAACTCAGCTAATTCTGGAATTTGGCTTTGAATAAAGATAGTTGATTTACTTGGATCCAATCCAACTGCAAGATAATCCAAAGCAACATTTCCGATAGACTCTACAATGGTTTGAGGGTCTTTAGCATGATCTGTCAAAGCTTGTTGGTCAGCCAAGAACACAAACATATCATACTTATCCTCTTCCTGTAATAATACTCGATTTTTGAGACTTCCAACATAATGTCCAATATGCAATTTTCCTGTTGGACGGTCTCCTGTTAAAATAATGGGTTTAGTCATTTTGTTCTCCTTAGATATAGTCCCTTCAATTATAGCATTTTTTTAATGAAATAACCGTAATTTATCAAAATAAATCAGCCTTTCTATTTACGGATTCGTGTAAAGTATGCTGTAAATTTAATTTACACAAAATTGACAGATAAAAATTTGAATATTTCCGTATTTTCTAGTAGAATAAATATATTACACATATAGGAGAAAAACATTGCTTACAGTATCTGATGTTTCACTACGTTTTAGTGATCGCAAACTTTTTGATGATGTCAATATCAAATTTACAGAAGGAAATACTTACGGATTAATCGGTGCTAATGGTGCCGGAAAATCAACCTTTTTAAAAATTTTAGCTGGAGATATCGAACCTACTACTGGTCACATCTCTCTTGGTCCAGATGAACGTCTCTCTGTTCTTCGTCAAAATCACTTTGACTATGAAGATGAACGTGCCATTGATGTCGTTATCATGGGAAATGAAAAACTTTATAGCATCATGAAAGAGAAAGATGCCATCTACATGAAGGAAGATTTCTCAGATGAGGATGGAGTGCGTGCTGCCGAACTTGAAGGAGAGTTTGCCGAGCTTGGAGGATGGGAAGCAGAAAGTGAAGCCTCTCAACTCCTTCAAAACCTAAATATCCCAGAAGAATTGCACTATCAAAATATGAGCGAATTGGCCAACGGTGAAAAAGTAAAGGTTCTCCTCGCCAAAGCACTTTTCGGTAAACCTGATGTTCTTCTCTTGGATGAGCCTACCAATGGTTTAGATATCCAATCAATTACATGGCTAGAAGACTTCTTGATTGATTTTGATAACACCGTTATTGTTGTATCCCATGACCGTCACTTCTTAAACAAAGTATGTACTCACATGGCCGACCTTGACTTTGGAAAAATCAAACTCTATGTCGGGAACTACGACTTCTGGAAGGAATCTTCTGAGCTCGCTGCTAAATTGCTAGCAGACCGTAATGCCAAAGCAGAAGAAAAAATTAAGCAATTGCAAGAGTTCGTTGCTCGTTTCTCTGCTAATGCTTCTAAATCAAGACAAGCAACATCACGTAAGAAAATGCTTGATAAGATTGAACTTGAAGAAATTGTACCATCTAGTCGTAAATATCCATTTATCAACTTTAAAGCGGAACGTGAGATTGGTAATGATCTCTTGACAGTAGAAAATCTATCTGTAAAGATTGATGGTGAGACTATTTTAGATAATATCAGCTTTATCTTGCGTCCAGGTGATAAAACAGCACTTATTGGACAAAATGACATCCAAACGACTGCATTAATTCGTGCAATCATGGGTGACATTGACTATGAAGGAACTGTCAAGTGGGGAGTAACTACTAGCCGTTCTTACTTGCCAAAAGATAACTCGGCAGATTTTGCAGGGGGAGAATCAATTCTTGACTGGTTGCGTCAATTCGCAAGTAAAGAAGAAGATGACAATACTTTCCTACGTGGCTTCCTCGGCCGTATGCTCTTCTCTGGAGATGAGGTTAACAAACCTGTAAATGTCTTGTCAGGGGGAGAAAAAGTTCGTGTCATGCTTTCAAAACTCATGCTCTTAAAATCAAATGTCCTTGTACTTGATGATCCAACCAATCACTTGGACTTGGAATCTATCTCAAGCTTGAACGATGGATTAAAAAACTTTAAAGAATCAATCATCTTTGCTAGCCATGACCACGAGTTTATTCAAACTCTAGCTAACCATATCATTGTCTTGTCTAAAAATGGCGTCATTGACCGTATCGATGAAACCTATGATGAATTCCTAGAAAATGCAGAAGTACAAGCAAAAGTTAAAGAACTTTGGAAAGACTAAATAAAACTTCAAAACTCAGTTGGGTTAACCAGCTGAGTTTTCTAACATTTTATGAGGTAACATGAAATTATTTTTTAAAACATATTGGACCTACTTTGTTTCTTTCATCATTCCCGTAATCATTATGATAGGAGTATATCTATCTCAAGGTATCTACTGGAATAGCGATACATCTCCACTATTAGGAGATGGGTTTCATCAATACGTTATTTTTGATGTAGCTTTACGAAATATCCTACATGGAAATGGTAGTCTGTTTTACACCTTTACAAGTGGCCTCGGATTAAATTTCTATGCCCTATCTAGTTATTACTTGGGAAGTTTCCTTTCACCACTAGTTTACTTTTTTGATCTAACTAATATGCCAGATGCTGTCTATCTGACAACTCTCTTAAAATTTGGATTGATTGGACTGTCAACTTACTTTAGTTTAAATAAATTATTTAAATCGATTCCTAAGCCTTTAAAACTAGCTTTATCTACTTCCTATGCTCTGATGAGTTTCACTGTCAGTCAATTAGAGATAAAAACCTGGCTAGATGTTTTTATCTTGATTCCTTTAATTATAACTGGTTTACAGCTACTTATCACTGAAAAGAAATTCCTATTGTACTTTACAAGTCTGTCAATCTTATTTATCCAAAACTATTATTTTGGCTATATGACAGTATTGTTTCTTATTTTCTGGTATCTCTGTCAAATTTCGTGGAACTTTAAGACTCGAAAATCATCTGTTCTTGATTTCATAGTTATCTCCTTTTTAGCTGCTATGGCTAGTTTGATTCTGACTCTTCCTACTCTATTTGATTTACAGACACATGGAGAAAAATTAACTGAAGTTACAAAGTTTCAAACTGAAAGTAGCTGGTATCTTGATCTCTTTGCTAAGCAATTCATTTGTTCCTTTGACACAACAAAGTATGGGGCTATCCCAATGATTTTTGTTGGACTGCTTCCCTTTATTTTAACTATTTTATTTTTTACGCTGAAATCTATTAAGTTTCACGTGAAACTTATCTATGCAATCTTCTTTACATTTTTAATTAAAAGCTTTTATATAGAAGCTCTTGATTTATTTTGGCAAGGCATGCATACTCCAAACATGTTTTTACATCGCTATGCTTGGATTTTCTCTACCTTGTTAATTTACACAGCAGCGGAAGTCTTAAATCGTCTAAGAGAAATTAAAATCTGGAACTTTTTAGTTTCGCTTTTTCTTGTAGTAACAGGATTTTTAGCTACCATCTATCTAAAATCGCATTATTCTTTTTTAACAGATTTGAATATTCTGCTTACTCTTGAATTTTTGGTTGTCTATTCGCTTTTACTCCTTGCATTTATCAAAAAGTTTATCTCTGTAAATCTATTTGCCATTCTAATCTCTTTATTTATAATGGTTGAAATAAGTTTAAATGCTTCATCTCAAATGGACGGAATTGCAAAGGAATGGGGATTTGCTTCTCGAAGTGCATATAGTAGAGATATCCCAGCTATGGAATCTTTCTCAACATATATTGAGGATCCATTTACTCGTACTGAGAAACTACAAACTCAGACAGGGAATGATAGTATGAAATTTAACTACAATGGAATATCTCAATTTTCATCTGTTCGAAATCGTTCAGCAAGCTCTACTTTGGATAAACTTGGGTTTAAATCCTCTGGGACTAATCTCAATCTCCGCTATGCAAATAATAGTATTTTGGCTGATAGTTTATTTGGTATCCAGTACAATATCTCAGACAGTCCTATTGATAAGTATGGTTTTAAAGATATCTATCAAAAAGATAATCTTACCCTATATGAAAATCAATACTCTCTTCCGATTGCATTTGCTAGTCAATCTGTTTACAATGATGTCAAGTTCACTGAACACACTCTAGATAATCAGGCCTCGTTTTTAAATCAACTTGCTAATGTCAATTTTGATTATTTTTCTCCAATACCTTATGAAAAAACTGAAAATACTGATGATTTGATTAGTATTAAAAGTTCTTCAAATGAGGATGCAGCAATCCAGTATCAAATTGAAGTACCAGAAAACAGCCAAGTTTATCTTTCTTTCACAAACCTTCACTTTTCTAATGACAAACAAAAGAAGGTTGACATTCTTGTAAATGGTGAAAAAAAGATTTTTACAACTGATAATGCCTTCTCCTTCTTTAATCTAGGCTATACAAAAGAGAAAAAAACTTTCAATATTCATGTTAGTTTTCCTGGAAATTCACAAGTATCATTTGAATCTCCTACCTTCTACCGTTTAGATACCCAAACTTTAACTGAGGCAATTCAAAAAATTAAAGAACAACCTGTCACAGTATCAACTTCTAAAAACAAGGTCTTTGCTACATATGATGTTAAGCAAGATACGTCCATTTTCTTCACCATTCCTTATGATAAAGGCTGGTCTGCCTACCAAGATGGTAAGAAAATAGAAATTAAACAAGCTCAAACTGGTTTTATGAAAGTTGACGTTCCTAAGGGAAAAGGAACTATTACACTTTCCTTTATTCCCAATGGGTTTATTACTGGAGCAATCTGTTCCCTTACTTCTCTCTTACTATTTGGAACCTATAATCACAGACGAAAGTCATCTAAAGCATAAAAAATCGACCAATTAATCGGTCGATTTTTTTAATCTTCTTCCATTTTCTTAGGTCGATAGGCTAGCATACCTAAACCAGTAAATAGGGCTAATATCACAGCAAGGAAAATGACTTGATGATGAATATTTCCTGTCATAGAGATTGTTTGTCGTAATCCCGAAACTGAATAACTCATTGGTAACCAAGGATTAATAGCTCTAAAGAAATTATTTGTCAAAGCAAGTGGATAGGTACCTGCACTTGATGCTAACTGTAATAATAGCAAAATAAGAGAGAAGAAAGCTCCTATACGGCTATTCCATGTTGTTAATGCAGTTACCATAGACATAAATGTTAAGCTTGCGATAATAATTAAGAACAAGGTTCTCATTTCATGATTTGCTGTTAGACCAATAAGATGAACGCCACCATAGACTAAGACAGCGGCTAAAACAGCTATAACCCCATTTATCTCAAAGCGAGATTTGAACCAAGCCCAGCGAGTTTCAGGATGACGACCTGAAGGTAATTTAGCAAAAATCATATTTGTTGATAATGCAGCGACAAAGAGAGCGACTGATATCATATAAGGAGCCATAGCAATCCCATTTACAGGAACTTGATCATTGTCTGTTTTTGAAAGATTGAGTGGATTTGACAAAATCTCTGCATTTTTAGATTCTGTTGATGCTGATTTTAGTTGATTGCTAGCACTTCTTAAGCCTTGTCCTAGATCAGTAGTTCCTACTTGTAAACTTTCAATACCAGCAGTTAAAGTTGCTCCACCTTCAGCTAATTTTCCAGTACCATCTGCTATCTTCATAGCGCCACTTCCTAGTTGGGATGCTGCAGAAAGTAATTGTGTTGATTTATCTGTTAATTGATCAGAGCCAAATTGTAATTTAGTAAGAACTGCTATTAACTCTGGACTCTTATTGTTCAATTGAGCAGAACCAGATGATAGTTTTTCAATACCTGTTACTAATTCTGGAGTTTTCCCAGCTAGAGTATCCAAACCAGTTGTCAATTTTGAAGAGTTTTCTGTCAACTTGGTTGAGCCAGAAACCAATTGATCCAAACTTGTTGTTAAAGTTGTATTCTTTTCACTTAGTTGATTTACACCTAAAGAAATAGTATCCAATCCCTTAGTATACGCATTAACTCCATTTTCAATTGATTGACTTCCGGGAACTAACTGATTATCTACAGCATTTTGCAACTGTGTAAATCCACTTGACATAGATGTCAAGGAACTAGACGCTATAGGTAAAAGTTGATTTGCTTTAGTCTGTAAAGTAGAAAGATTAGAGACTGGTTGGTTTATACTTCCTAAATTTTCTTTTAAATCTCCTGCCGTCGTTAAAATTGCTTTTGCTGACTCTATCGTAGAATTAGAATTATTTGAAACAGCTTCAGTCAATTCTTTTTTCTGAGTTTCAGTGAGAGATTGATAAGTTGCTGTTGCTTGAAGATTTGTAAGAGTTTTCTCTTGCTCTGCTTGACTATTAGTCACAATAGTTTGAGCAAGAGTCGTTATATTTGTTAAGTCATTAGATATTGTATTTTTAAGATCAGTATTATCTGAAACTGTAACTGATTGGAGAGCCTTATTCAACTCATCTAAACTGCTTGCTAACTGTGTTATATCCTCTTTCTGTTGAGATGAAGTATTTAATTGTGTGGATATTTCTTTTATTCCTTTATTTAATTGAGTAATACCGTCTCTCAATGTATCTGATTGACTTGATAGTTGGTTTGTACCAACAGATAATTTGTCAACTCCGCTTGTATAGGCATTGACACCAACCGAAAATTGACTGAGACCTGAATTGAGTTGTGAAACTCCACCAGCATATGACTTCATCCCTGTATTTAACTGGTTGACACCTGCAACTAATTCTGGAGTTTTCGAAGATAATTGATTAAGTCCTGTGTCAACCTGTGAAACCGCACTTGTATAGTTCTGTAAACCATCATTAAATGTTCCTAAGCCACTATTCAGTTGCTTTACTCCTGTGACATACGTTGTCAACCCTTTTGTAAATTGATCTGTTCCATCCGAAAAGATTAAACTTGAGCTAGCTAAAGTAGCAAGATTTGAAGACAATGTCTGACTTCCTACAGCTAACTGACTGGCCCCGTTAGCCAATTGTTCACTTCCATCGGCTGCCTTCGTTAAACCGGATTTTAAATCACCCATCTTTTGAAATAAAGCTTTCGTATAGGATTCGGTTACATTAGCAGAAACATTCTGTTTTAACTGTGTCATCGCAGAATCGCTCATCTTGCTGGCAATAAAACTATGACCACTTGAAGTCTGATAATCGATTTGCATTTGCTCTGGATGATTCGTTAAAATAGAAGCTGCTTTTTCAGATAAATCACTTGGTAAAGTCACTACCATATAGTAATCGCCATCTTCCAATCCCTTCTTTCCTTCATCTTCATCTACAAAATGAAAATCCAATGATTTATTTTGCTCTAAATTAGACACCATGTCTTTTCCTATAGACATGGTATTACCATTATAGGAAGCTTCTTTATCATTATTGACAACTGCCACAGGTAAGTCAGACAATTGACCATATGGATCCCACATTGATGACAAAAATATGACATTGTACAGAGCGGGAATAAGAGAAATCCCTATCATGACAATAATAAAGTTTGGTTTTTTAAAAATTGCTTTCCATTCTTTAAACATAGTTTCTCCTTTTTTAAACACATTGTCTAAAATTTTGATATAATAGATTATACAATAAAAAATATAAATTACAAGATAAAAAAATCAATTTTTAGACACATAGTCTAATTTGTTTATAAGGAGGAAATATGCAAGAAAGTAACAAACGCTTAAAAACAAAGCGAACTATTGAAAATGCTATGGTACAACTACTGATAGAACAGCCATTTGATCAAATTTCTACTGTCAAGTTAGCAAAAAAAGCCGGAATTAGTCGTTCCAGCTTCTATACTCACTATAAGGATAAGTATGATATGATTGAGCACTATCAAAGCAAGCTATTCCATACATTTGAATATATTTTTCAAAAACATGCTCATCACAAAAGAGACGCTATTTTAGAAGTCTTTGAATATCTAGAATCAGAACCACTTCTGGCTGCCCTTCTTTCTGAAAATGGGACTAAAGAAATCCAAAATTTCTTACGAAATAAACTTCATATCATGCTCAGTACGGATTTACAAAAACGCTTTATGCAACTAAATCTAAATACCACTGAATTAGAATATAGTAGTATTTATCTAACTCACGCACTTTTTGGTGTTTGCCAAACTTGGATTGCACATGGAAAAAAAGAAAGTCCTCAAGAAATAACAGACTTCCTTATGAAGATGCTTGGTGATATAAATTGATACAAAAAAGGGAACAACACTATGTTCCCTTTTATCTATACTCCGCCAGTAGGACTCGAACCTACGACATCATGATTAACAGTCATGCGCTACTACCAACTGAGCTATGGCGGATAAAATAGTCCGTACGGGATTCGAACCCGTGTTACCGCCGTGAAAAGGCGGTGTCTTAACCCCTTGACCAACGGACCTTCTATCTGTAGCAGATATAACCATTATATCAATTTCTTGCTAATTGTCAATTACTTTTGAGATTTTTTCTCTAGAATATCTTTTAATTTTCTAATTTTTAATCTTGAAATAGGACAACGATGGTCTTCATAGAAAACAATTTCTAAGTTTTTTCGATCAATTTCTCTGATATTGCCTATATTTACCAAAAATGACTTGTGAGGAGAATAAAATCTCTGAGTATGTTTGTCCTTTTCCTGAATATCTGTCATGGTACCGTAAAACTCTTTGGCAAAATTCTTACCAATAATGCGCAATTTATGAGAAACTCCTGTCGTTTCAATATACAGAATGTCATGGTAAGGAATTTTTAAATCATTTCCCTTGTAATTGTAGTCAAAATAATCTACCACATCTTCATTTTCAAGTAACATACTCTTCGTGTAGAAGATATTCTGCTCAATTCTCTTTTTAAATAACTCATCATTGATATCCTTATCAACAAAATCTAGGGCTGATACCTGGTATTTATAGGTTAGAGTCGCAAACTCTGATCGACTGGTGATAAAGACGATAATAGCATAAGGATTGTGATGACGAATAAACTGGGCAACTTCAAACCCTTTTTTCTCAATCCCATGAATATCAATATCTAGAAAATAAAGCTGGTTTACTTCATCATTTTCGATATATTCCTTAAACTCACGAACTTTTCCCGTTGTCTTGTATGATATTGGAATATTCGATTCTTTCGAAATTTCATCCAATATTCTCTCTAGTCTCACTTGATGTTCAATAACATCTTCTAAAATTAAAACTTTCATTCAAATTCCCTCTTAAATCTAATGATTTGTCTAAATGTACTGCCTTCCATCTCTGTTTCTAAAATAATATTATTGTACTTATCTAATAGTTCTTTCACATTATTTAATCCTACTCCGCGATTTCTTCCCTTAGTGGAGAATCCTAAAGCAAATAGATCTCCTGAAGGAGTCATCGTCATTTTACATGAATTCTGAATCACAATAACTGTTTCAGTTTCCATCTTAATAACTGCTACTTCCATCTGCTTTTTATAACTATCAGCCGATCCTTCGACAGCATTGTTCAATAAAACGCTCATGATACGAACCAAATCCAATAGTTCAATTGGGAGCTTAGTAATCGTATCTTTTACTTCCAGTGTAAACTCTACACCATTATTTCGAGCATAAACAATTGACTGAGCAACCAAACTTCGTAAAGCTGAATCTTCTATGTTGTTCAAATCAAAGTAAGTATACTTATCTGAACGGAGTTTGTGATTAGCTTTAACCAAAACTTCATTGTAAACTCTGTCAATTTCCTGTAAATTACCACTGTCAATTGCCATCTGCATGCTGACAAGCATCCCAGCGTAGTCATGTCTAAACCCACGTATTTCATTATACAAAGCAACAATTTCATCTGTGTAGTTTTGTAAATGTTTCTGTTCAAATTTCTTCTGCTTCAAAGCAATCTCTTTCTCCATTTGTTCTTTATGAGAATTCATTGCAAAGAAAGTCAAAAGTAAAGAGATAAAGACAATAGATGATAAAATACTTCCAAAACTATTCAAATGTTTAATCGTACTTACCATATCTGAAATGAAAGATACAATATGTAGAAGTAGTAAAGCAAAAAAGACTTTTTTCAAGAAAGGATAGAGATAATCTTTGTCAAAATAGTTTAGTTCCAAATGGAAATAACGAATGATTGTTACGATAACGACATAAGTCAACACCGTTACAACTAAAAAGAATAGGCCATAATATTGTAAAACAAAATTGTCTCCTGTTAGAGAGGAGAAAGTTACAGACAGAAAGGTATGAGTGCTCTCATATAAAAGAGATAGTAGTAAACTTAGGAATAGTCCTCTATCCCTCTTATACTGTTTAATACATTTAAAATAGAAATATAGCATCAAAGGAAATAAAAATGTTCCAATCCCTAACCCCTCTAAGTATAGAAGATAAAAAGGAAGGTCAAGTACTGTTCCTACTAGTAATGTATAACCACCAAAAAAGCATAATTCCTTTGTTTTTATTTGCCTTTTACAAATTAAACGGTAACTTTGACTAATAATAAAAACATATAATATCAAATCTACTAATAAGAAAAAATCCATTATTCTACTCCCTTATCTTCTTTTGAAGAGATTAAGTAAACTATTAATTGTTTTTCTAGTTTCCCCACCTCGAATCTCCTGCAAGTCTTTTTCCTTCAAGGCTACAAACTGTTCCAATTTAACTGTGTTTTTCATAATAAAATCTCCTAAAGTGTTTTTTTCCTGTAAGCTAACTTACAAAAACTATTATACAAAATGGAATTTCATTGTAGATAAAATTCTCTCAACTGTCATTTTTTTCTCCCCAAGTGTACTTTTTTAAGAAAAAAGCCGGGAAAATTCCCAGCTTTGCTACTATATTGATCCCAGCAGGATTCGAACCTGCGACCGTTCGCTTAGAAGGCGAATGCTCTATCCAGCTGAGCTATGAGACCTAATACAGCTATTCTACCAAAAATCCAATTGAAAGTCAATTTTCTATTTATGATAGGGTGATCCCTGCTGAATCGTAAAAGCCCGATAGATTTGTTCAACAAGGACTAGTCTCATTAACTGATGAGGCAAGGTTAAGCGACCAAAACTAACAGAAAGATTGGCTCTTTTTTTTACATCCTGTGCTAACCCCAGACTCCCTCCAATAATAAAGGTAAGAGTAGAAAATCCTTTTATAGAAGCTTCTTCTAGCTGCTTACTAAATTCTTCTGAGGAGAAAGTTCTCCCTTCGATAGCCAACGCAATAACAAAATCACGGTCACCAACTTTTGATAAAATTCTCTGACCTTCTATTTCTAAAATCTTTTGATTTTCTGACTCACTGGCCCTATCTGGTGTTTTTTCATCTGCTAGCTCAATCATTTCAAGCTTAGCAAATCGAGAAATTCGTTTTGAATACTCTGCGATACCATCTTTTAAATACTTTTCTTTCAGTTTCCCAACTGTTACAACTTTAATTTTCATGACTCTATTCTAACATATTCTCTATTTTTTCACATCTTATTCACAAAATAAAAGGTTAATTTTAGCCGAGAAAACCACAGATTTTTGAAAGTTATCCACAATCTGTGAAAAACTTTTATTTTTAAGTTATAATTAAGCTAGTCAGTTTATACTTTCATTAATCTAAAACATATGGAGGCAAATATGAAACATCTCAAAACATTTTACAAAAAATGGTTTCAATTATTAGTCGTTATCGTCATTAGCTTTATTAGTGGAGTCTTGGGGAGTCTTTCAATAAACCAACTAACTCAGAAAAGTACTGTAAGTAACTCCAACAACAATAGTACTATTACACAGACTGCCTATAAAAACGAAAATTCAACAACACAGGCTGTTAACAAAGTAAAAGACGCTGTTGTTTCTGTTATTACTTATTCAGCTAACAGACAAAATAGCGTATTTGGCAATGATGATACAGATACAGATTCTCAGCAAATCTCTAGTGAAGGATCTGGGGTTATTTATAAAAAGAATGACAAAGAAGCTTATATTGTCACCAACAATCACGTTATAAATGGTGCCAGCAAAGTAGATATTCGTTTGTCAGATGGAACTAAGGTACCTGGAGAAATCGTCGGAGCTGACACTTTCTCTGATATTGCTGTCGTCAAAATATCTTCAGAAAAAGTGACAACAGTAGCGGAATTTGGTGATTCTAGTCAGTTAACCGTAGGAGAAACTGCTATTGCTATCGGTAGCCCGTTAGGTTCTGAATATGCTAATACTGTCACTCAAGGTATCATATCTAGTCTCAATCGAAATGTATCTTTAAAATCTGAAGATGGACAAGCCATTTCTACAAAAGCCATCCAAACTGATACTGCTATTAACCCAGGTAACTCTGGTGGCCCACTAATCAATATTCAAGGACAGGTTATCGGAATTACCTCAAGTAAAATTGCCACAAATGGAGGAACATCTGTAGAAGGTCTTGGTTTTGCAATCCCTGCAAATGATGCTATCAATATTATTGAACAATTGGAAAAGAACGGAAAAGTGACTCGTCCAGCTTTGGGAATTCAAATGGTCAATCTCTCAAATATTAATACAAGTGATATTAGAAGACTGAATATTCCAAGCAGTGTAACATCTGGTGTAGTTGTTCGTTCTGTGCAAAGTAATATGCCTGCAAATGGTCACCTTGAAAAATACGATGTTATTACAAAAGTAGATGACAAAGACATCGCTTCATCAACAGACTTACAAAGTGCTCTTTACAATCATTCTATCGGAGACACCATTAAGATAACTTACTATCGTAACGGTAAAGAAGAAACTACATCTATTAAACTTGACAAGAGTTCAGGCGATTTAGAATCTTAATTGACATCTATGTAAAGAAAGCTTTACATAAGAGAAAAGATGTGTTAGTGTAGAATCATGGAAAAATTTGAAATGATTTCTATCACGGATATACAAAAAAATCCCTATCAACCTCGAAAAGAATTTGATGGAGAAAAACTACATGAACTAGCACAGTCTATCAAAGAAAATGGGGTCATTCAACCGATTATTGTTCGTCAATCTCCTGTTATTGGTTATGAAATCCTTGCAGGAGAGAGACGCTATCGCGCTTCACTTTTAGCTGGTCTAACGTCTATCCCAGCTGTTGTTAAACAACTTTCAAACCAAGAGATGATGGTCCAGTCCATCATTGAAAATTTACAAAGAGAAAATTTAAATCCAATAGAAGAAGCACGCGCCTATGAATCTCTTGTAGAGAAAGGATTTACCCATGCTGAAATTGCAGATAAAATGGGCAAGTCTCGTCCATATATCAGCAACTCTATTCGCTTGCTGTCCTTGCCAGAACAGATCCTTTCAGAAGTAGAAAATGGCCAACTATCACAAGCCCATGCGCGTTCGCTAGTTGGGTTGAATAAGGAACAACAAGACTATTTCTTTCAACGAATTATAGAAGAAGACATTTCTGTAAGGAAGTTAGAAGCCCTTCTGACAGAGAAAAAACAAAAGAAACTGCAAAAAAATGATTATTTCATACAAAATGAAGAAGAACAGTTAAAAAAAATACTCGGATTAGATGTAGAAATCAAACTGTCTAAAAAAGATAGTGGAAAAATCATTATTGCTTTCTCAAACCAAGAAGAATACAGTAGAATTATCAACAGCCTGAAATAAGGCTGTTCTTTTATTTTTTTATCTCACAAGGTTATCCACTATTTTTTTCAAAAAAAAGCTTCATAAATCAATAGTTTCTGATTTTATCCCCAACCTGTGGATAAAACTTGATAACATTGTGGATTATTTTTCACAGCTTGTGGAAAATTCTTGCTATCTATGGTAAAATAAATCTAGCATTAAACTTTTAAATAGTAAAGGAGGAGAAAGGATTGAAAGAAAAACAATTTTGGAATCGTATATTAGAATTTGCACAAGAAAGACTAACTCGTTCCATGTATGATTTCTATGCTATTCAAGCTGAACTCATTAAGGTAGAAGAAAATGTTGCCACTATATTTTTACCACGATCTGAAATGGAAATGGTCTGGGAAAAACAACTAAAAGATATCATTGTAGTAGCTGGTTTTGAGATTTATGATGCTGAAATAACTCCCCACTATATTTTCACCAAGCCTCAAGATACGATTATCCCACAAGTTGAAGAAGCTCCAAATTCAACTCTCTATGACTATAGTCCAAAGTTAGCATCTATTCCTTATTCGGATACTGGATTAAAAGAAAAGTATACCTTTGATAATTTTATCCAAGGGGATGGAAATGTTTGGGCAGTATCAGCCGCCCTGGCTGTCTCTGAAGATTTGGCCTTGACCTATAATCCTCTTTTTATCTATGGAGGACCTGGGCTTGGTAAGACTCACTTACTCAATGCCATTGGGAATGAGATTTTGAAAAATATTCCTGATGCGCGTGTGAAGTACATTCCTGCTGAAAGCTTTATAAACGACTTTCTTGAACATCTGAGACTGGGTGAAATGGATAAGTTCAAAAAAACCTACCGTAGCCTCGATCTCTTGTTAATTGATGATATTCAATCGCTGAGTGGAAAAAAAGTTGCAACTCAGGAAGAATTTTTCAATACTTTCAATGTTCTCCATAACAATCAAAAACAAATTGTTCTGACTAGTGATCGTAGCCCTAAACACTTAGAGGGCCTTGAAGAAAGACTTGTCACGCGCTTTAGCTGGGGCTTGACGCAAAATATCACACCACCTGACTTTGAGACACGTATTGCCATTTTACAAAGCAAAACAGAGAATTTAGACTACCATTTCCAAAGTGATACCCTAGAATACCTAGCTGGTCAATTTGATTCAAACGTCCGAGAACTTGAAGGAGCAATCAACGACATCACTTTAATCGCCCGAGTGAAGAAGATTAAGGATATCACTATCGATATCGCTGCAGAGGCTATTAGGGCACGCAAACAAGATGTTAGCCAAATGCTCGTCATCCCAATTGATAAAATCCAAAATGAAGTTGGTAACTTTTATGGTGTCAGCGTCAAAGAAATGAAGGGAAGCAGACGCCTTCAAAATATTGTGTTAGCCCGTCAAGTAGCCATGTATTTATCTAGAGAACTAACAGATAATAGTCTTCCAAAAATTGGGAAGGAATTTGGTGGTAAAGATCACACAACAGTCATTCATGCCCATGCCAAAATTAAATCTTTGATTGATGAAGACGATAATTTACGTTTAGAAATTGAATCAATCAAAAAGAAAATCAAATAACTTGTGGATAACTTTTACTTTATTATCTTTTTTATCCACATTTTTTAAACAAGCCCAAAAACTTGATATGACTTGTTTAAAGTCTGTTTTCCACAGATTTCACAGACTCTATTATTACTATTATCCTTCTAATACTAAAAATAAATAAAGGAGAATCCATGATTCATTTTTCAATTAATAAAAATTTATTTCTACAAGCCTTAAATACTACTAAGAGAGCTATTAGCTCTAAAAATGCCATTCCTATTTTATCAACCGTCAAAATTGACGTAACCAATGAAGGTGTTACTTTAATTGGTTCAAATGGTCAAATTTCAATTGAAAATTTTATTTCTCAAAAAAATGAAGATGCTGGTTTGTTAATTACTTCTTTAGGTTCGATCCTTCTTGAAGCTTCTTTCTTCATCAATGTGGTATCTAGTCTACCTGATGTGACTCTTGATTTTAAAGAAATTGAACAAAACCAAATTGTTTTAACTAGTGGCAAATCAGAAATTACCCTAAAAGGAAAAGATAGCGAGCAATATCCACGAATCCAAGAAATTTCAGCAAGCACTCCTTTGGTTCTTGAAACAAAATTACTCAAGAAAATTATCAATGAAACAGCCTTTGCTGCAAGTACACAAGAGAGTCGTCCAATTTTAACAGGTGTTCATTTTGTATTAAGTCAACACAAGGAGCTAAAAACAGTGGCAACAGACTCTCATCGTCTAAGCCAGAAAAAATTAACGCTTGAGAAAAATAGTGATGATTTTGATGTTGTAATTCCTAGCCGTTCTCTACGCGAATTTTCAGCAGTATTTACAGATGATATTGAAACTGTAGAGATTTTCTTTGCCAATAACCAAATCCTCTTTAGAAGCGAAAATATTAGCTTCTATACTCGTTTGTTAGAAGGTAACTATCCTGATACAGATCGTTTGATTCCAACGGACTTTAATACTACTATTACTTTTGATGTTGTAAACTTACGCCAGTCAATGGAACGTGCTCGTCTTTTATCAAGTGCTACTCAAAATGGTACTGTGAAACTTGAAATTAAAGATGGGGTTGTTAGCGCCCATGTTCACTCTCCAGAAGTTGGTAAAGTAAACGAAGAAATCGATACTGATCAAGTGACTGGTGAAGATTTGACTATTAGTTTCAACCCAACTTACTTGATTGATTCACTCAAGGCTTTAAATAGCGAAAAGGTGACTATTAGCTTTATCTCAGCTGTTCGTCCATTTACTCTTGTGCCAGCTGATACTGAAGAGGACTTCATGCAACTTATCACCCCAGTTCGTACAAATTAAGTGAAAGAGGTTGAGCCTAGCTCGCCTCTTTTATGATATAATCGAAAAAGAAAAGGAGAGTAGTATGTATCAAGTTGGAAATTTTGTTGAGATGAAAAAACCACATGCTTGCACCATCAAGTCAACTGGTAAAAAAGCAAATCGTTGGGAAATTACCCGTGTTGGAGCAGATATCAAGATAAAATGCAGTAATTGTGACCATGTTGTCATGATGGGGCGCTATGATTTTGATCGAAAAATGAATAAAATTATTGACTGAGAACCCTTAGTTAGAGGGTTAGCAAGTTTTCCCTTTTTGTGTTATAATATTAGGGATTGAAATGAAAACGGAGAATGAGAAATATGGCTTTAACAGCAGGTATCGTTGGTTTGCCAAACGTTGGTAAATCAACACTATTTAATGCAATTACAAAAGCAGGAGCAGAAGCAGCAAACTACCCATTTGCGACGATTGATCCAAATGTTGGAATGGTTGAGGTTCCTGATGAACGCCTACAAAAACTAACTGAAATGATTACTCCTAAAAAGACAGTTCCAACAACATTTGAATTTACAGATATTGCAGGGATTGTAAAAGGCGCATCAAAAGGGGAAGGTCTTGGTAACAAATTCTTGGCCAATATCCGTGAAGTAGATGCGATTGTTCATGTAGTTCGTGCTTTTGATGATGAAAATGTCATGCGCGAGCAAGGGCGTGAAGACGCCTTTGTGGATCCACTTGCAGATATCGACACCATTAACTTAGAATTGATTCTTGCTGACTTAGAGTCAGTTAATAAGCGTTATGCTCGTGTAGAAAAGATGGCACGTACGCAAAAAGATAAAGAATCAGTAGCAGAATTTAATGTTCTTCAAAAGATTAAACCAGTCCTTGAAGATGGAAAATCAGCTCGAACCATTGAATTTACAGATGAAGAACAAAAGGTTGTCAAAGGTCTCTTCCTTTTGACGACTAAACCAGTGCTCTATGTTGCCAATGTGGACGAGGATGTGGTTTCAGAACCTGACTCTATCGACTATGTTAAACAAATTCGTGAATTTGCAGAGACAGAAAATGCTGAAGTAGTCGTTATTTCTGCACGTGCTGAGGAAGAAATTTCTGAGTTAGACGATGAAGATAAGCAAGAGTTTCTTGAAGCACTTGGGTTGACAGAATCAGGCGTTGACAAGTTGACTCGTGCTGCTTACCATTTGCTTGGATTGGGAACTTACTTCACAGCTGGTGAAAAAGAAGTTCGCGCTTGGACCTTCAAACGTGGTATGAAGGCTCCTCAAGCAGCTGGGATTATCCACTCAGACTTTGAAAAAGGATTTATTCGTGCAGTAACCATGTCATATGAGGATCTAGTGAAATACGGATCTGAAAAGGCCGTAAAAGAAGCTGGACGTTTGCGTGAAGAAGGAAAAGAATATATCGTTCAAGATGGCGATATCATGGAATTCCGCTTTAATGTATAAGAAATTTAATAAATAGTGTCAATTAGGTTGGAAAAAAATTCCAACCCTTTTGGCTTTTGAAAGGAAAAATAAATGACCAAATTACTTGTAGGATTAGGAAATCCAGGGGATAAATATTTTGAAACAAGACACAATGTTGGATTTATGTTGATTGATCAACTAGCGAAGAAACAGAATGTCACTTTTACACATGATAAGATATTTCAAGCTGACCTAGCATCTTTTTTCTTCAATGGAGAAAAAATTTATCTTGTCAAACCAACGACATTTATGAATGAAAGTGGAAAAGCGGTTCATGCTTTATTGACTTATTATGGTTTGGATATTGAAGATTTACTCATCATTTACGATGATCTTGATATGGAAGTTGGAAAGATTCGTTTAAGAGCAAAAGGCTCAGCAGGTGGTCATAATGGTATCAAGTCTATTATTCAACATATTGGAACTCAGATCTTTAATCGTGTTAAGATTGGAATCGGAAGGCCTAAAAATGGAATGTCAGTTGTTAACCATGTTTTGAGTAAGTTTGACAAGGATGATTATATTGGTATTTTACAGTCTATTGACAAAGTTGACGATTCTGTAAACTACTATTTACAAGAGAAAAACTTTGAAAAAACGATGCAGAGGTATAACGGATAAATGGTGACCTTATTAGATTTATTCTCAGAAAATGATCAGATAAAAAAATGGCATCAAAATCTGACAGATAAGAAAAGACAATTAATGTTAGGCTTGTCAACTTCTACAAAAGCTTTAGCAATTGCTAGTAGTTTGAGACAGGAAGATAAGATTGTGTTATTGACGTCAACTTATGGAGAAGCAGAAGGACTTGTTAGTGATCTTATATCTGTCTTGGGTGAGGAACTTGTTTATCCATTTTTTGTAGATGACTCCCCTATGGTCGAGTTTTTGATGTCTTCACAAGAAAAAATCATTTCACGGGTTGAAGCCTTGCGTTTTTTGACTGATTCGTCTAAGAAAGGGATTTTAGTTTGTAATATCGCAGCAAGTCGATTGATTTTACCGTCTCCAAATGTATTCAAAGATAGTATTGTAAAAATAACAGTTGGTGAAGAATATGACCAACACGCCCTTATCCATCAGTTAAAAGAGATAGGCTATCGAAAAGTTACACAAGTACAAACTCAGGGCGAATTTAGTCTGCGAGGAGATATTTTAGATATTTTTGAAATATCCCAGTTAGAACCTTACCGAATTGAGTTTTTTGGTGATGAAGTCGATGGTATTAGGTCATTTGAAGTCGAAACACAATTATCGAAAGAAAATCAGACAGAACTCACTATCTTTCCAGCTAGTGATATGCTTTTGAGAGAAAAGAATTATCAACGAGGACAGTCAGCTTTAGAAAAACAAATTTCAAAAACGTTATCACCTATTTTAAAATCATACTTAGAAGAAATTCTTTCAAGTTTTCACCAAAAACAAATGCATTTAGATTCTAGGAAGTTTTTATCTTTGTGTTATGACAAGACATGGACTGTTTTTGACTATATTGAAAAAGATACCCCAGTATTCATTGATGATTATCAGAAATTGATGAATCAGTACGAAGTCTTTGAAAGGGAGTTAGCACAATACTTTACAGAAGAATTACAGAACAGTAAAGCATTTTCTGAGATGCAGTATTTTGCAGATACAGAGCAAATCTATAAAAAACAGAGTCAGGTTACTTTTTTCTCTAACCTGCAAAAGGGGGTAGGAAATCTCAAGTTTGATCAAATTTATCAATTTAATCAATATCCCATGCAAGAGTTTTTCAATCAATTTTCTTTTCTAAAAGAAGAAATTGAGCGATACAAAAAAATGAATTACACTATTATTCTTCAGTCTAGCAATTCAATGGGAAGTAAAACATTGGAGGATGTTTTAGAGGAATATCAGATTAAATTAGATTCCAGAGATAAGTCAAGTATCTGTAAAGAATCTGTAAACTTAATCGAGGGTAATCTCAGACATGGTTTTCATTTTGTAGATGAAAAGGTTTTATTAATAACTGAACATGAGATTTTTCAAAAGAAATTGAAACGTCGTTTTCGAAGACAACATGTTTCGAATGCAGAGAGATTAAAAGATTACAATGAACTTGAAAAAGGGGACTACGTTGTCCATCATATCCATGGGATTGGTCAATATCTAGGGATTGAAACAATTGAAATCAAAGGGATTCACCGTGATTATGTTAGTGTTCAATACCAAAACGGGGATCAAATCTCTATCCCAGTGGAACAGATTCATCTACTGTCCAAATATGTTTCAAGTGATGGGAAAGCTCCAAAACTCAATAAATTAAATGACGGTCATTTTAAAAAGGCCAAGCAAAAAGTAAAGAACCAGGTAGAGGATATAGCTGACGATTTAATCAAACTTTATTCTGAGCGTAGTCAGTTGAAGGGTTTTGCTTTCTCAGCTGATGATAAGGATCAACATGCTTTTGATGATGCCTTCCCTTATGTTGAAACGGATGATCAACTTCGTAGTGTTGAAGAAATCAAGAGAGATATGCAGGCTTCTCAACCAATGGATCGACTTTTAGTTGGGGATGTTGGTTTTGGAAAGACTGAAGTTGCTATGCGTGCAGCCTTTAAGGCAGTCAATGATCACAAACAGGTTGTCGTTCTAGTTCCGACGACGGTTTTAGCGCAACAGCACTATACGAATTTTAAGGAACGATTCCAAAATTTTGCAGTTAATATTGATGTGTTGAGTCGCTTTAGAAGTAAAAAAGAACAGACTGAAACACTTGAAAAATTGAAAAAGGGTCAAGTTGATATTTTAATTGGAACACATCGTGTTTTGTCAAAAGATGTTGTGTTTGCTGATTTGGGCTTGATGATTATTGATGAGGAACAGCGATTTGGTGTCAAGCATAAGGAAACCTTGAAAGAAATGAAAAAACAAGTAGATGTCCTGACCTTGACAGCAACGCCAATTCCTCGTACCCTTCACATGTCTATGCTGGGAATCAGAGATTTGTCTGTTATTGAAACTCCGCCGACTAATCGTTATCCAGTGCAAACCTATGTTTTAGAAAAGAATGATAGTGTGATTCGTGATGCTGTCTTGCGTGAAATGGAGCGTGGAGGTCAAGTTTACTATCTTTACAATAAAGTTGACACGATTGACCAGAAGGTTTCCGAATTACAGGAGTTGATTCCAGATGCTTCGATTGGTTATGTTCATGGGCAAATGAGTGAGATTCAGTTAGAAAATACTCTATTAGATTTTATTGAGGGGCAATACGATATTTTGGTGACGACTACTATTATTGAGACAGGGGTGGACATTCCAAATGCCAACACTTTGTTTATTGAAAATGCGGACCATATGGGCTTGTCAACCTTGTATCAGTTAAGAGGAAGAGTCGGTCGTAGTAATCGTATTGCTTATGCCTATCTCATGTATCGTCCAGAAAAATCAATCAGTGAAGTCTCCGAGAAGAGATTAGAAGCGATTAAAGGATTTACAGAATTGGGCTCTGGATTTAAGATTGCAATGCGAGATCTTTCGATTCGTGGAGCAGGAAATCTTTTAGGAAAATCCCAGTCTGGTTTCATTGATTCTGTTGGTTTTGAATTGTATTCGCAGTTATTGGAGGAAGCTATTGCTAAACGACATGGTAATGGGAACACAAGAACCAAAGGGAATGCTGAGTTGATTTTACAAATTGATGCTTATCTTCCTGATACTTATATTTCAGACCAACGACATAAGATTGAAATTTATAAAAAAATTCGTCAAATTGACAATCGTGTCAATTATGAGGAGTTACAAGAAGAGCTGATGGACCGATTTGGAGAGTACCCAGACGTAGTAGCCTATCTTTTAGAGATTGGTTTGATTAAGTCTTATCTTGACAAGGTCTTTGTTCAACGTGTGGAAAGAAAAGACAATAAGATTACAGTTCAATTTGAAAAAATCACTCAACGACTGTTTTTGGCTCAAGATTATTTTAAAGCTTTATCCGCAACGAACTTAAAAGCAGCCATAGCTGAGAATAAGGGATTAATGGAAGTTGTATTTGATGTTCGAAACAAGAAGGACTATGAAATTTTAGAAGGTCTGCTCATTTTTGGAGAAAGTTTATTAGAGATAAAAGTGTCGAAAGAAGGCAATTCCCTTTAACATTTTTCTTCTATAAAAGGGATAAAAATGGTACAATAATAATTTGAGGTAATAAAAATGAGATTAGACAAATATTTAAAAGTATCAAGAATTATCAAGCGTCGTACAGTCGCAAAAGAAGTAGCAGATAAAGGTAGAATCAAGGTAAATGGCATCTTGGCAAAAAGTTCAACGGATTTGAAAGTTAATGACCAAGTTGAAATTCGCTTTGGAAATAAGTTGCTACTTGTAAAAGTACTGGAGATGAAAGATAGTACAAAAAAAGAAGATGCAGCAGGCATGTATGAAATTATCAGTGAAACACGGGTAGAAGAAAATGTCTAAAAATATCGTACAATTGAATAATTCTTTTATTCAAAATGAACACCAACGTCGTCGCTATCTGATGAAGGAGCGACAAAAACGTAATCGTTTCATGGGTTGGGTTCTTATTTTGATGATTTTATTGTTCATTTTACCAACTTATAATCTTGCTCAAAGTTATCACCAATTACTCCAAAGACGTCAACAGTTATCAGACTTGCAAACTCAGTATCAAACTTTGAGTGAGGAAAAGGAGAAAGAGACAGCTTTTGCTACAAAGTTGAAAGATGAAGATTACGCTGCTAAATACATGCGTGCAAAATATTATTATTCTAAGAATCGGGAAGCTGTTTATACGATTCCTGACTTGCTCCCAAGGTGATAAAATGGAAAATTTATTAGATGTAATAGAGCAATTTTTGAGTTTATCGGATGAAAAGCTGGAAGAGTTGGCTGATAAAAATCAATTATTGCGTTTACAAGAAGAAAAGGAAAGGAAGAATGCGTAAGTTCTTAATTATTTTGTTGCTACCAAGTTTTTTGACCATTTCAAAAGTCGTTAGCACAGAAAAAGAAGTTGTCTATACTTCGAAAGAAATTTATTACCTTTCACAATCTGACTTTGGTATTTATTTTAGAGAAAAATTAAGTTCTCCAATGGTTTATGGAGAGGTTCCTGTTTATGCGAATGAAGATTTAGTAGTGGAATCTGGAAAATTGACTCCCAAAATAAGTTTTCAAATAACCGAGTGGCGCTTGAATAAACAAGGGATTCCAGTATTTAAGTTATCTAACCATCAATTTATTGCTGCAGACAAACGATTTTTATATGATCAATCAGAGGTAACTCCAACAATAAAAAAAGTATGGTTAGAATCTGATTTTAAACTGTACAATAGTCCTTATGATTTAAAAGAAGTGAAATCATCCTTATCAGCTTATTCGCAAGTTTCAATTGATAAGACCATGTTTGTAGAAGGGAAAGAATTTCTACATATTGATCAAGTTGGATGGGTAGATAAGGAATTAACTTCTGAAGAAGATAATCGGATGAATAAAGTGCAAGAAATATTATCTGAAAAATATCAGAAAACTTCTTTCTCTATTTATGTTAAGCAACTGACTACTGGAAAAGAAGCTGGTATCAATCAAGATGAAAAGATGTATGCAGCTAGCATTTTAAAATTACCTTATCTCTACTATACGCAAGAAAAAATAAATGAGGGTCTTTATCAGTTAGACACGACTGTAAAATACGTATCAGCAGTCAATGATTTTCCAGGTTCTTATAAACCAGAGGGAAGTGGTAGTCTCCCTAAAAAAGAGGATAATAAAGAGTATTCTATAAAGGACTTAATCACAAAAGTATCTAAAGAATCGGATAATGTAGCTCATAATCTATTGGGATATTACATTTCAAATCAATCTGATGCTATATTCAAATCCAAGACGTCTGCTATTATGGGAGATGATTGGGATTCCAAAGAAAAATTGATTTCTTCTAAAATGGCTGGGAAAGTCATGGAAGCTATTTATAACCAAAATGGACTTGTATTGGATTCTTTGACTAAAACAGATTTTGATAATGAGAGAATTGCCAAAGGTGTTTCTGTTAAAGTAGCTCATAAAATTGGAGATGCGGATGAATTTAAGCATGATACAGGTGTTGTTTATGCAGATTCTCCATTTATTCTTTCTATTTTCACAAAGAATTCTGATTATGATACGATTTCTAAGATAGCCAAAGATGTTTATGAGGTTCTAAAATGAGAGAACAAGATTTTTTAAATCATTTTCTCAATAAGGGATATTTCAAAAAACATGCTAAGGTGGTGCTAGCTCTTTCTGGTGGATTAGATTCTATGTTTCTGTTTAAGGTATTATCTACGTATCAAAAAGAGTTAGAAATTGAATTGATTCTAGCTCATGTGAATCATAAGCAGAGAGTAGAATCAGATTGGGAAGAACAGGAATTAAGGAAGTTGGCTGCTGAAGCAGAGCTTCCTATTTATATCAGCGATTTTTCAGGAGAATTTTCAGAAGCGCGTGCTCGACATTTTCGTTATGATTTTTTTCAAGAGGTCATGAAAAAGACAGGTGCGACAGCCTTAGTCACTGCCCACCATGCTGATGATCAGGTGGAAACGATTTTGATGCGTTTGATTCGAGGCACTCGTTTGCGCTATCTATCAGGAATTCAGGAGAAGCAAGTAGTCGGGGAGATAGAAATCATTCGGCCCTTCTTGCATTTTCAGAAAAAAGACTTTCCACCAATTTTTCACTTTGAAGATATATCAAATCAGGAAAATCATTATTTTCGCAATCGTATTCGAAACTCATACTTACCAGAATTAGAAAAAGAAAATCCTCGATTTAGAAATGCAATCTTAAGCATCGGTAATGAAATTTTAGATTATGACTTAGCTATAGCTGAATTATCAAAGAATATTGATGTAGAAAATTTAGATCAGCTATTATCTTACTCTGAGTCGACACAAAGAGTTTTACTTCAAACTTATCTGAATCGTTTTCCAGATTTGAGTCTTACAAAAGCTCAGTTTGAAGAAGTTAGACAAATTTTAAAAACTAAAAGCCAGTATCGTCATCCGCTTAAAAATGGTTATGAATTAGTAAAAGAGTATCAACAGTTTCGGATTTGTAAAATCAGTCCTCAGTCTGATGAAAAGGAAGATGAACTTGTGTTACACTATCAAAATCAGGTATCTTATCAAGGATATTTATTTTCCTTTGGACTTCCTTTAGAAGGTGAATTAATTCAGCAGGTACCTGTTTCACGCGAAACATCAATACACATTCGTCATCGAAAAACAGGAGATTGTTTGATTCAAAATGGATATAGAAAAAAACTCAGACGTCTATTTATTGATTTGAAAATCCCTATGGAAAAGCGAAAATCAGCTCTGATTATTGAGCAATTTGGTGAAATTGTCTCAATTTTGGGAATTGCGACCAGTAATTTGAGTAAAAACACGAAAAATGATATAATGAACACTGTACTTTATATAGAAAAAATAGATAGGTAAAAAAATGTTAGAAAACGATATTAAAAAAATCCTCGTTTCACACGATGAAATTACAGAAGCTGCTAAAAAATTAGGTGCTCAATTAACCAAGGACTATGCAGGAAAAAATCCAATCTTAGTTGGGATTTTAAAAGGATCTATTCCTTTTATGGCTGAATTGGTTAAGCATATCGACACACATATTGAAATGGACTTTATGATGGTATCTAGCTACCATGGTGGAACAGCAAGTAGTGGTGTTATCAATATTAAACAAGACGTGACTCAAGATATCAAAGGAAGACATGTTCTATTTGTAGAGGATATCATTGATACAGGTCAAACTTTGAAGAATTTGCGAGATATGTTTATTGCAAGAGAAGCAGCTTCTGTTAACATTGCAACCTTGTTGGATAAACCAGAAGGACGTGTTGTAGAAATTGAGGCAGACTATACTTGCTTTACTATTCCAAATGAGTTTGTAGTAGGTTATGGTTTAGACTACAAAGAAAATTATCGTAACCTTCCTTATGTTGGAGTATTGAAAGAAGAAGTGTATTCAAATTAGAAAGAACAATTTTTAATGAAAAAACAAAATAATGGTTTAATTAAAAATCCTTTTCTATGGTTATTACTTATTTTTTTCCTAGTTACAAGTTACCAGTATTTTAGTACAGGTAGTGTTGCAGGGAAAAGTGAGCAAATTAATTATACAGAATTGGTAAAAGAAATTACCGATGACAATGTAAAAGAATTGACTTACCAACCAAATGGAAGTGTTATCGAAGTTTCAGGTGTTTATAAAAATCCTAAAACAAGTAAAGAAGAAACAGGCATTCAATTCTTTTCTCCTTCTGCTACAACAGTAGAGAAATTTTCAAGTATTATTCTTCCTTCAGATACTACAGTATCAGAATTACAAAAGCTTGCTTCTGACCATAAAGCGGAAGTAACTGTTAAGCATGAAAGTTCAAGTGGTATGTGGATTAATATTCTTGTATCCATTGTGCCATTCGGTATCCTCTTCTTCTTCCTCTTCTCGATGATGGGAAATATGGGAGGAAATAATAGCCGTAACCCGATGAGTTTTGGACGTAGTAAGGCTAAAGCTGCAAATAAAGAAGATATTAAAGTAAGATTTTCAGATGTTGCTGGAGCTGAGGAAGAAAAACAAGAACTAGTTGAAGTTGTTGAATTCTTAAAAGATCCAAAACGATTTACAAAACTTGGAGCCCGTATTCCAGCAGGTGTCCTTCTAGAGGGACCTCCGGGAACAGGTAAGACTTTGCTTGCTAAGGCAGTCGCCGGAGAAGCAGGTGTTCCATTCTTTAGTATCTCAGGTTCTGACTTTGTAGAAATGTTTGTCGGAGTTGGAGCTAGTCGTGTCCGTTCTCTTTTTGAAGATGCCAAAAAAGCAGCACCAGCTATTATCTTTATTGATGAAATTGATGCTGTTGGACGTCAACGTGGAGTTGGTCTTGGCGGAGGAAATGACGAACGTGAACAAACCTTGAACCAACTTTTGATTGAGATGGACGGTTTTGAGGGAAATGAAGGAATTATTGTCATCGCTGCGACAAACCGTTCAGATGTACTTGACCCTGCCCTTTTGCGTCCAGGACGTTTTGATAGAAAAGTATTGGTTGGTCGCCCTGATGTTAAAGGTCGTGAAGCAATCTTGAAAGTTCATGCTAAGAACAAGCCTTTAGCAGAAGATGTTGATTTGAAATTAGTTGCCCAACAAACTCCAGGTTTTGTTGGTGCTGATTTAGAGAATGTCTTGAATGAAGCTGCTCTAGTTGCTGCTCGTCGCAATAAATCGATAATTGATGCCTCAGATATTGATGAAGCAGAAGATAGAGTGATTGCTGGTCCTTCTAAGAAAGATAAGACAGTTTCACAAAAAGAACGTGAATTGGTTGCCTACCATGAGGCTGGACATACCATTGTTGGTCTAGTCTTATCGAATGCCCGTGTTGTTCATAAAGTTACTATCGTACCACGAGGCCGTGCAGGAGGTTATATGATTGCACTTCCTAAGGAAGACCAAATGCTTCTTTCCAAAGAAGATATGAAAGAGCAATTGGCTGGTTTAATGGGTGGCCGTGTAGCTGAAGAAATTATCTTTAATGTCCAAACTACAGGAGCTTCAAACGACTTTGAACAAGCGACACAAATGGCGCGTGCAATGGTTACAGAGTACGGTATGAGTGAAAAACTTGGCCCAGTACAATATGAAGGAAACCATGCTATGTTTGGTGCACAGAGTCCTCAAAAATCAATTTCAGAACAAACAGCTTATGAAATTGATGAAGAGGTTCGTTCATTATTGAATGAAGCACGAAATAAAGCTGCTGAAATTATTCAGTCAAATCGTGAAACTCACAAGTTGATTGCAGAAGCATTATTGAAATACGAAACATTGGATAGTACACAAATTAAATCTCTTTACGAAACAGGAAAGATGCCTGAAACCGTAGAAGAGGAATCTCATGCATTATCTTATGATGAAGTAAAGTCAAAAATGAATGATGAAAAATAACCCAAAGAGAGGCTTGCCCTCTCTTTTTTGTGCAGTTGAGGAGATAAAGGGGACAGAACGGAGGAAATGGGACAAAAGTGTTTCTGAATCTGTTAGACTGTATCTAGAAAGGGGAACAATATGATTGAAGAATTGTATAAAGAAGTCCAGGGAATTGTGTACAAGTGTAGAAATGAATATTACCTTCATTTATGGG
>NZ_KV831008.1:0-1382 GCF_001836965.1 Streptococcus sp. HMSC063B03
GTTTTATTATGAAATTGAGTTATGAAGATAAAATTCAGATCTATGAACTTAGAAAACAAGGATATAGCTTAGAGAAGCTTTCAAATAAATTTGAGATAAACAATTCTAATCTTAGGTACATGATTAAATTGATTGATCGTTACGGAATAGAGTTCGTCAAAAAAGGGAAAAATCGTTACTATTCTCCTCATTTAAAACAAGAAATGATTAATAAAGTCTTACATGAAAACTGGTCTCAAGATAGAGTTTCTCTCAAATATGCTCTCCCAAATCGTGGTATGCTTCCAAATTGGCTAGCACAATATAAGAAAAACGGGTATACTATTGTTGAGAAAACAAGAGGGAGACCAACTAAAATGGGACGTAAACGGAAGAAAACCTGGGAAGAAATGACAGAACTAGAGCGACTCCAAGAGGAGAATGAACGCTTACGGACTGAGGTGGCCTACCTAAAAAAGTTAAAAGAGCTGGAAGACAGGGACGAAGCCTTAGAGCGAGAAAGGCAGAGACAATTAGAGAAATGGCTTCAGGAGGATTTCGACTAGATTTACTTCTTGAAACAGCACGTTTAGCTCGCTCAACTTACTATTATCAGTTGAAACAACTGGATGGGCTTGATAAAGATAAAGAGCTTAAAACCGAAATTCAGGCCATTTATAATGACCATAAAGGAAATTATGGCTATCGTAGAGTTACTCTTGAATTGAGGAATCGTGGTCATATAGTAAACCATAAGAAGGTCCAACGTCTGATGAAAGTCCTTGGTTTAACAGCTCGAATTCGCCGGAAACGAAAGTATTCTTCCTACCAAGGAGAGATTGGTAAGAAAGCAGAGAATCTCATTCAACGTCAGTTTGAAGCATCAAGGCCAATGGAAAAGTGCTATACGGATGTGACAGAGTTTGCCATTCCAAATAGCACACAGAAACTCTATTTATCGCCAGTTTTAGATGGATTTAATAGCGAAATTATCGCCTATAATCTTTCAACTTCACCAAACTTAGAACAAGTGAAAGCTATGTTAAACCAGGCCTTTACAGAGAAACACTACGAGCATACGATTCTCCATAGCGATCAAGGCTGGCAATACCAACACGATTTTTATCATCGGTTCCTAGAGAGTAAGGGAATTCAAGCATCCATGTCACGCAAGGGCAACAGCCCAGACAATGGCATGATGGAGTCCTTCTTTGGCATTTTGAAATCTGAAATGTTTTATGGTTATGAGAAGCACTTTAGGTCTTTAGAAGACCTTGAACAAGCTATTGTGGACTACATTGATTACTACAACAACAAACGAATTAAAGTCAAACTAAAAGGACTTAGCCCTGTGCAATACAGAACTAAATCCTTTCAATAATTATTTGTCCAACTTTTGGGGG
>NZ_KV831009.1:0-3757 GCF_001836965.1 Streptococcus sp. HMSC063B03
CCATGCCTACCTTCAGCGTTGAGAGTAAGACTCTGCGTGATGTGATGCGCTTTTCTAGCAAACATTCGGATGATGTAGTGAGAGTGGCAGAGAAGCCCTTTGATAAAGAGCGGATTCTTGAAAATATTAGGCAAAGTCGACTGGCGAGAGAATCATCAAACTTTAAAGAGTATGTGGCTAAAGAAAAGGACTTCTTTGAAGGCATTGCTAAAAATAAGAGATTTGAAGCATTTGGAAAAGGAGAATTATCCTTTGATGATGTCTTATCAGACTATGCTAAATTGTATGCTGAATTAGTAAATAATAATGAAAAATGGACCTGGTCTAAAAACTTTGTTAATAGCAATAAAATTACTAAAGGACAAAAGCAATTAATTAAAAATCTTGCTATACAGGAAGGTTATATACCTAAAGTAAAAGTAACACCGGCTGAAGGAATGAGGTATGGATTTGCAGATTTTGAGGGAGCAAATCTAGTGCAAGAAACTGTTCAGCTCCCCAAAGAACTTTGGTTAAAGACTGATAGAGAACAATTTAAGTGGTTAAATGAAAAGATCGCTGGATTTAGAGAAGGGATGACTTGGCATCACACAGAAGTACCAGGAAAAATGGAGCTAGTTCCTTATGGCATACATAATATAACATTGCATAATGGTGGCCGATCAGCGGGTCTTTGGGCATATGCACCAAGATGATTCTGATATTGATTTTTTATGAGGTGTATGTAATTCTTGTATAGCACTGCTAATATATATTGAATGTGGTATTCATTCTAAATAAAAAAAGAAAGGAAAAAATTAGAAAGTGGAAGATATTAGAACGGTAATCCTCCCTTTGCCTAGTATTGAATTAGTTAAGGAAAAGGAGGAAGAATGGTGCATTGAGTTACCAAATTCCTTTAAGGAATTCATAATCAGATATAATGGGATAATCCCTAAAAAGAATCTTTTTAAAATCAGTGATAATAAAGAGTATGTTATAGAAAGATTCCTTTGTATTTTAGATGATTTTGAAGAGAATTCCCTAGGAATGTACGATATTGATGTTATATGGAGTCCAATACTAGAAATTTTAAGTGTGGATCCAGATTCTGTTGGTGTAGAACTATTACCAGTAGCAACACTGTTCGGTGGTGATTTTATATGTTTAGATTATAGAGAAGGGACCCAGAACCCCAAGGTATGTTATTGGAAGCGTGAGGATTCATACGAATGGCATCCTAGTGTAGAGTTTGTTTCAGAAACATTTGAAGACTTTTTAGGAATGCTATATTCTGAAGATGATATTGCAAATAGCTAGTATTTGATTACGGAATCATGCTTTAGGTCATTGGGCCGACGCTATAAGATAAATAGGAAGGATTTAATGTTTAATAATGGAATATAAAAATACGATAATAACACCATTACCTGACGAACAGTTACTGAATGAAGAAGAAAAGATATGGAGGGTTTCACTCCCAGCATCTGCTAAGGAATTTTTTAAACAATATAGTGGGTTGATTCCTAAGAAGAATATCTTTAGCGGAAAGTTACCTCAAGATCAGGAACGTATAATAGAACGTTTTTTATGTATTTTACATGATACTCAAAATCATACTTTGGGTATGTATGATATAGATGTAATTCTAACGCAATTAGATGAACGCTTACTGTATTCTGAAGATATTTTAGGAGTAGAATTACTACCTGTAGCGGCTTTATTTGGCGGAGACTTTGTTTGCTTAGATTATAGTCAGAGAAGGGAGAATCCTAGTGTGTGCATATGGCATCATGAATCTTCTTATGAACTTAATCCATTCACAACTTTTATCACGGATACATTTGAAGACTTTTTAGGAATGCTATATTCTGAAGATGATACTGCAAATAGCTAGTATTTAGTTACGGAATCATGCTTTTGAGTATATGTTAAGAGTAATGCACAAAATATAATGCAGGAGTCCTATTTATGGGGGATAAATTCCTTGAGTTATTTATTAAAAAAACTTTTTATAATGAGCTATTTAATAAATTGAAATCTTACATCTACCTTCATAGAGATGAAATAAAAGTTAGATCCTACACTTTATCTTCGATATCCTATAAAGCGCTAGATGATTTTAGCGTCAAGAGTGTTTTAACACGAAATATGGTTGGTGATATGATAGAATCTTATTTGCTTGTAGTAGCGATATTAGAAATAAAAGGACACTCTAAATATGGATATGAAGTAGATAATGCTGAAATATGGCTAGATGTAACGGTTTCTTACCAATTGAATAATGGACTTCATCATTTCTCCGTAGGGAATATCACAGAGTATGATGCTACTAATAAAGAGATGAAACAAACTCCAGATTTTACTCTGGAGTTTGTTCCCTATATCTATGCTAGGGATATGAAACAAGTTGCGGAAGGAATAGTGAGAAGATACTATCCAGAGGCGTTACAGACTCCGATGCCTCTACCTATTGATGAGTATCTTTCAAATATCGGTCTGACAAAAGTTGAAGGGAAATTGATTCCAGATAGTTCCGTTTTTGGAGAGATGATTTTTAAAGATACAACTGTCACGTTGTATGATGAAGATACTCCTAAAGAATTGGCTGTTTCAAAAGGAACTATTCTGGTCGATCCAGAAGTAATCTGTTTACGAACAATGGGAAGCAGGTCACAAGTGAGTTAGATGCGATTTTAAACAATCAAAATAAGGGCTTAACGAAGGTGAGTGGGACGGTTACCATGGCCAGCCCTTATCGTAATCCTGAAGCGCTAGCTATCTATCGTAATCCTCATTTCAAGAAGGCGGCAAACCGCTATCACCAGAAAGTGGATAGCATGGCACGGGCTTATTTCCAGAATAATCATCTGGACAGGTGAAAGAGGAGAGTCTACATTTGTTTCAAACAAAGATGAGGTTAGAAAAATTTTAGATGATGTAAATCTAGAAGGTATAGAGTATGAAAATGCGATACCAGATTTTTCACCTGTCTCTAAAGGTTAAGTGAAAATTATAGATATGGGTATTGACAGAAATGCTAACTTTAGACAAGCTGATGAGCTCCTTGCTAGAGAATTGGGGAAAACTCGTCGAGAAATTGTTAAGTTTAGAAAAGAAAATAAACTAACGTGGCACGAACTTAATGACATGACGAGTATGCAACTAGTTCCGAGTATCATAAATAGTAAATTTGGGCATTTAGGCGGTGTTTCAGAAGTTAAAAAGTTGTTGGAATTATTGCAGTAGAAAAAGAGGTGTGAAATGAAGATAGTACATCCTGTTTTTGGTGAATTGACATTTAATAATGGTTGGACTAAGAGTATTAAATTAAATATTTTTAAAAAGGAATTTTCTGTTGAAATAAATATTGATGCAGATGAAGATGCGGTATTCGATGAAAATCAAATCAAAGCTTTTGAATTTTTTTTCAGTGATATTCAGAACTGTGTTACCCAAGCCGAGAATGGTATTGTTGGATATTATAATTCAATAATTGATGAGGTAATTGATAGACTGGATTCAGATTCTAATTTTGGTCAGAAGTTATTAAATGCTAAAGATAATCCGAGTGAAATCTTTAAATTTTTGACAGTAAAACAAATTATGATTCCGATGAATTTTGATGATAATACACGCGAAGCAGGCTTCATTTGTGATTGTGAATGGGATATTGAGAACGGTGTTGGAATAAAATATATTAATGAACAAATATCAGAAATAGGATTTCAAGACATTTTGCTATAAGGGAGAAACATTAAGTATTGGAAAAGTTGCG
>NZ_KV831009.1:3857-7158 GCF_001836965.1 Streptococcus sp. HMSC063B03
GAGAAACATTAAGTATTGGAAAAGTTGCGCCGCAAACGATATCTTCATCAGGGACTGTTCTAAAAGGTGGTGCTGACCAAATATTATTACCGCAAGACTGGCCATTAGAATGGATTTCGGATTTTAGAATAGTTCCTAATTGATGGATTATCAATAATTGAGGGAGAAAAAGAGATATGACAAGTAGTTTAAAGCGAATTGCTGAAAAAATTGTTTTTATTATTGAAGAAGAGTACCTAAAACAAAAAAGTTTTACAGGCTCAATTCAAAGTATTTATCAATTAGCAAATAAAATTGTGGAAAGTGGAGAAGTAGCAAAGAACATAAATCTTAAAAGTTTAGTTAGAATGTTTGCAGATGAGACCACGCATTATCAAAGTGAGCTCATTTACTTACTTCAAGATTTAGATAAGGAATTGAAAAAGAATAAACATAAAAGATAGTTTACAACATTTTTCATCGAAACGAAAAGAAGAGAATAGGTCGAAACTTCTTTCAGATATGGAGAAATTGACGCTGTTTGTCCCAATAAGATGGGTAGATAAGCAGACGTTCCTCATTCTCCATATTCAGGATAGAAAGGATTTAATAAAATGGAAACAGACAATACGGTATCTATTTGGATAGGTAATTTCAAAAATTTAACTGAGTTAGAAAATTATATTGATCTAACTTATGATGATGAGGGAGAGATCGTTGTTTCTGATTTTTTCAACGATTTTAAGATAGACATTAATGATATAGATGAAGATTTAATTGAAAAAGCAGTTTTGCCAAATGAAACAAACGATATATCTATTATTTTGCGCACTGCCTCCTATGAGGAACAGTTGTTGTGTGAATTGAACGCATTAGAGAGTCTGACTATAAATAAAGGCAATGCAATTGTACTAATCTATAACTATGCTTATGATGGATCTGTAAAATCCTCAGATTATTTAAATTTCATTACAAGTGTAGATTATAGATAAAACAATAATTTAAAAGTATGAGTAAGTAGATGGGTGATATGGAATCAAAAGCAATATTTGAAGCTGCACAGGTAGGCGATTTTAAATTACTGAAAGATTTATATATCGGTAGTATAAATCAGGTAAATAAGGAACAATTGAATCTTTTATCGGTTGTCCTCACTAATAGTGATAAAATGGAAGACCGAATTAAGATAATTAACTTCTTGCTTGATAGAGGTATAGATATAAACTATCAGGATAGAGATGGTAGAACAGCACTTCATAATTTTTTTCAATTTAAAGCAAATTGGAGACCGAATGTAGATTACTCAGTAAATGTAATAGCTAAGTTAATTGAAGCGGGTATAAATATTAATGCAATTGATAAATATGGATCAGTAGCATTAATTTATTCTTTAACTGTTTTAAAATTAACAACACAAGATGCATATCCTATTTATGAATTATTGTTAGAACATAATGCAGATTATACTCTAAAAAATGATGAGGGAAAATCTGCGTTAGACTACGCTAAAGAGTTATCTTGGAGAAATGATTTTTTAAATATTTTGGAGAAGTATGAAAATGAAAGTAAATGATAATTATGGAGGATTTGTTCTATCAAGGAATGTAAAAAATGGATTACCTATTGCGTATACTTACAGAGAAAAATCTCGACTGTTACAATTAAATGGATGGACTATTTATTCTAGTTCCGATGATGAGGAATACGTAAATAATCCCCAGAATTTTGAAATTGTATCAGCAAAAACCATGTTTTCTATTGCACCCGTGATGGAAGAAATTTTTGAAGCGAAGTATGGGACGAATTTAGCGTGGCTATACGAGGAGGGGGGTTCATGTTGGTTTCTATGATTTAAATGAGGAAAAAGAGATAAAAATATCTGAAATTTTAGATTAGTTATGTATAGTAGTATTGTCTTGATTGATTTTTTTATGAGGTGTATGTAGTTCTTGTATAGCGCTGCTAATATATATTGAATGTGGTATTCATTCTAAATAAAAAAAGAAAGGAAAAAATTAGAAAGTGGAAGATATTAGAACGGTAATCCGCCCTTTGCCTAGTATTGAATTAGTTAAGGAAAAAGAGGAAGAATGGTGCATTGATTTACCAAGTTCCTTTAAGGAATTCATAATCAGATATAATGGGATAATCCCTAAAAAGAATCTTTTTAAAATCAGTGATAATAAAGAGTATGTTATAGAAAGATTCCTTTGTATTTTAGATGATTTTGAAGAGAATTCCCTAGGAATGTACGATATTGATGTTATATGGAGTCCAATACTAGAAATTTTAAGTGTGGATCCAGATTCTGTTGGTGTAGAACTATTACCAGTAGCAACACTGTTCGGTGGTGATTTTATATGTTTAGATTATAGAGAAGGGACCCAGAACCCCAAGGTATGTTATTGGAAGCGTGAGGATTCATACGAATGGCATCCTAGTGTAGAGTTTGTTTCAGAAACATTTGAAGACTTTTTAGGAATGCTATATTCTGAAGATTCTATAACCAAATAGCTAGTATTTGGTTATAGAATCATGCTTTTGAGTATATGTTAAGAGTAATGCACAAAATATAATGCAGGAGTCCTATTTATGGGTGATAAATTCCTTGGGTTATTTATTGAAAAAACTTTTTATAATGAGCTATTTAGTAAGTTGAAATCTTACATCTACCTTCATAGAGATGAAATAAAAGTTAGATTCTACACTTTATCTTTGATATCCTATAAAGCGTTAGATGATTTTACCGTCAAGGAGTGAAAGATACACTCCTGTTTAGAGAAAAAACTTTACAAGCGTCCATCAGGTTATAGGAAGAATGCAAAGGAAACTGTCTGGGATAAAGCTAAGGATGAACAAGGTGTTGTCAAAGATCCTATTACTAAAAAGGTAATGGATATTGAGGAGCCTTGGGATATGGGACATAAACTGGGACATGGATTTAGAAAACACCAACAAAGTGCGGCTGATAGAAAAATAACTCGTAAACAATTTTTAGATGAATATAATAATCCTAATAGCTATAGACCAGAGCTACCAAAATCTAATAGAAGTCATATTTGTGAAGATAAGATGGATTTTTATTTTGGTCCATGATTTTGAAGAAAGGGACTTACTATAGAATATGATAAAAAAGAGATAGCTAGAAAGCTTTTAGATAATGTTGGCGGTACTCCAAGAGTATATGCATTTAAAGATGAATCTGGAAAAGAAATTGACATATTTTGTGGGGATGATTCTCTAATTGAATACGTATCTTCTTATTCCACTGTTGGGTTATCAGACTATACTTTGAACAAAAAGATAGATGATAAATCTTTAA
>NZ_KV831009.1:7258-12531 GCF_001836965.1 Streptococcus sp. HMSC063B03
CAGAAATTATTGGTTCAACAGATAGTAGGAATGAGAGGTAGTTAGTATGAATAGAGTATTCGAAGATCAATTGATGGATATTCAATCTGATATGATTTCTTTATCACTCGAGTATGTAGAAAATAAAGCAGAGACAGTTTATATATATGTGGTTTTAGAGGAAGGTTTAGTTTCTTTTGATGTTTTTTATAAAATTGGTGGATTCATTTCTGAGAAAAGTGATGTAAATGAGTATTTGTCAGAAAAAATTAATGATTCAGATGATATCCAATTCTCGCTATTAGAATATGGAATAGAGGATGCGGAAAAGATAGAAGTACTCTTTGAAGAGAACTCTAAAGAGGTACCTACTGAAATAAGATTGGTATATGATGTGAAAAATAATAGTCTTAAAAGCAATTACATATACGATGCAATGTATGAAAAAAATGAAGATTTATCAGTATCAGATGTTTTTGAAGCTTGGATACAGGAAGAAAAATCGAAATTAATCACATAAAAGCTAGTGTTTACGAGCCGTATGTAAACACAGAGAAAGGCTAATGGGATTTTATGTAGATATTGCGGAGCTAAGGTAGGAGATGCAGGTATTGGTAATACTTGGCATCATCACCAAGATGGAATAACGTTGCAAGCGGTTGATAGGGTTATAACTCATCGAGGTGGTATATCAATTATGAAAGGAAATAAATAAAAATGACAATGAAGCTTGATAGGTTTGGATTTGCCAATGAAGAAGCGATTTCAATATTAGAAAATAAATTTGAAGTAGTTTTACCAGAAGATTATAAAAGATTTTTATTACAAGAAAATGGTGGTAGAAATACAGCTTATAAATATAAAAATTTAGTAAGAATTTCTCAAATTAGTGAAGAAATTAATATTGATGTAATGTTCGGTGTTGAAACGAATATAAAAAATGCAGATATCGAACAGTGGACTAGTGAGTATCGGGATGATTTATTCCCAAATTCAATCATTATTGGGGACACTATTCAACATGGCTTCATAGTGTTCTGGCTTAGTAATGAAGAAAATAGGGGAATTTATTACTATGATGATACATATGAATTTGAATCATCTACTGATGATGTGAATGCTTATTTTTTGGCAAACTCATTTAGTGAGTTTTTAAGTATGGTAGAAAATTAGTGAATAGGTCGTTGAGGGCACACGAAATCTGCCTATTCCACAGGACTTGAAAGATACACTCCTGTTTGCGGAAGGTTTTATTGGTTCAGCTGGAAGTATGGTTTCAGAGACTGCCATCGGAGCTGTAGATTTGACTCAGATCATTGGCATTGCTAGTATTTATGGCGTCAATCGCCTGACAAGTGGCCAAACTCCAGAATGGATGAAGCGTGACTTGCAAGGAACGAATGACACCATCCAGAAATATTAGAAATAATGTGATTAAAGATATCCAGTTACCTATGCCCAATCTAGATATTCCTGGTAAGATTATAGAAATTGGAGAAAGATTAGAAGCCGACCATATTGTTTCAATGGATAGGATTACAAAAATGGAAGGCTTCAAAAAATTGACGCTAAAACAAAAACTCGATGTTCTAAATTATGAAGAGAATTTTATCGGATTGAGCAAAACAGCAAACACATCTAAAGGTTCGAAGAGTTACAGCGAGTGGACTAGATATGTAAAAGAAAATATACCTATTTCTGCAGATTTTAAAAGTGCTATGATAGCCAAGGAAAGAGAATTGGAAGTTGTTTTGCAAAATTTAATTGATTCTTTTGATTAAATAATAGAGGTTAGTAATTATGAATAATTTATCAAATATTTTGGGCCAGTATACACTATCAAATTCTGAAGTGGAGATTATAGAAGAAACCTCTAAAATCTTATCGGCAGATATTCCGCAATTTTGGAAAAAAATCTTTCTTTCTGATGACTTAAAAGAAAGAAAAAGCATACTTCTTACAGAATGGAAGAAATTTGTATCAGCAGAATTGTCTAATACAATTTCCTATCTAGATGAATACTTGCTTCGGCTTGACTTGATTTTCTACAATGGTGAATACTCTATACTGTATACAATTTCATCCTATGATAATAAAGATGGACTTCTGTATGAAGGTAAGAAAGCAGTCTCAGTCGATGAATTAAGGGAAAAATTCGGAGATTTGTTTGTGTCATTGGACAGCTCAATAGTAAACTTTTACACAAATATTCATAATGGTTTTTATGATTATAGAAGTAAAAGTATGGGATTGGATCCCGTCAAAAATATAGAGCCAGTATCCTTGTATGAATGGGAATATATCAAGCAAATAGATTTTAATCTTGAAGCATTATTTACATTTTTTAGTAATGGTATGGGAGACTATATCGTATTGGATATAGATTCTAAATTAGAAAACGGAGCTTATTTATGGTCTAAAATGGATTTGCCTGAAAGAGGTTTAAATTTTTGGAATTATATTGATGAGTGGACAGTAATTGGTTTTGAGTAAGTTTTTATAGAGGCTAAGAGTATTAGAAAGTTTAATGGGAGAGTCTATTTATGAGTGATAAATTCCTTGAGTCATTTATTGAAAAAACTTTTTATAATGAGCTATTTAGTAAGTTGAAATCTTACATCTCTCTTCATAGGGATGAAATAATGGTTAAATCCTATACTCTATCTTCGATATCCTATAAAGCGTTAGATGATTTTACCGTCAAGGAGTGAAAGATACACTCCTGTTTAGAGAAAAAACTTTACAAGCGTCCATCAGGTTATAGGAAGAATGCAAAGGAAACTGTCTGGGATAAAGCTAAGGATGAACAAGGTGTTGTCAAAGATCCTATTACTAAAAAGGTAATGGATATTGAGGAGCCTTGGGATATGGGACATAAACTGGGACATGGATTTAGAAAACACCAACAAAGTGCGGCTGATAGAAAAATAACTCGTAAACAATTTTTAGACGAATATAATAATCCCAATAGCTATAGACCAGAGCTACCAGAATCTAATAGAAGTCATATTGGTGAAGATAAGATGGATTTTTATTTTGGTTCATGATTTTGAAGAAAGGAACGTACTATGGAATATGATAAAAAAGAGATAGCTAGAAAGCTTTTAGATAATGTTGGCGGTACTCCAAGAGTATATGCATTTAAAGATGAATCTGGAAAAGAAATTGACATATTTTGTGGTGATGATTCTCCAATTGAACACGTATCTTCTTACTCAACTGTTGGGTTATCAGAGTACACTTTGAACAAAAAGATAGATGATAAATCTTTAAGAGCAGAAATTATTGGTTCAACAGATAGTAGGAATGATTTGTTTCCAAATATAATAAGTGACTGTGCTTTTAAAGTGATGGATGGATCGTCAACTTGTATGCCAGGGACTGTATTTTTAAATGCAATAGATAATTATTATCTAGATTCTAATATGAAGCACATGTTATTGACTATCCCATTTTTATGGGAGTTGCACGATTTGGAATTTGATCATGAATATGTAACTTGGTTGTTTGCAGTTCCGATTTCTGAGTCGGAGTATCATTTTTTTGTTGAGAATGGGTATCAAAAATTAGAAATGTTATTTGAAAAAAAACAAATAGATATTTATGATTTAAATCGTAGTCCTGTGATTTAGATGATATTTTGAAAAAAGGAGATAAGTTGTACTTAGATGGTCGGCATAAAGATCATTTTGAGGTATCCAATAAAAGAGGTAAAGTAAAGGATGTTCTTAATTTTGATGGAACTTCTAATAGTAAAAAATTTAATTTAGCTTCTGGGAGGAGATTAAAATGATTAGTTCAGAGTTAAAAGATGTAATGAAACGATTGATTATTCTTAATGAGAATAATAAAGGTGTGCTACTTAGAGAAGAAAGTATCAGAGATATAGACAATACGATAAATATCTTTCTAAAAAAATATGAAGATCGTTTTTATGAAGGATTAAGATTGTTTAACAAGATAGACATTACTACAATTTCCTCTTCAGAGAATTCAGATTACACTATTGCTTTCTATAATCTATTAACTGGAATTAGGGGAATAATCGATTGTTTTGATGACTTTGATGATATTTTAGTTGAATTGAATGAAAACTTCATGTATCAAAGTGGCGAAATAATAAAAGAAGAATGGGAAAGTTCAGGGGAAGTAGTCTTGGATGACGAAGAAAATGAATTTGGAGATTGAAGAATAGATATTGATTCCTCTTAAATAAATGGGCAAGTCAAAGAATGAAAAATGGAATTTTAAATTTACTAGAAGGATTGAGAAGGTATTAAAAATGAAACAAAAAGTATCGTTATGGCTTGGTAATTTTGCCAGTCAAGAAGAATTTCAAGAATACTTCAAAATTTCATATAAAGAGGATGGGGATAGCGTTTCTTCAGAATTTGAGACAGACTTTCATTTGTCGTACTACGATAGAGATTTAGTTGAAAAAGATTGGGTTGATGTTTCTGAAAATAATATTGATGTTTTGCTTGAAGGTTTCTCATACGATGAAGAGATTATTATGCAGTTTCCTAAAATATCATCAACCTATAATACAATTGTTTTGATTTATGATTTTGATTATTCTAAAGAAGAATTAAAAGTAAGTAACAATGGTTCTGGGTCATTAGAGTTTATTGGTATCGCAGAATACGATTACTAAGCGTAGCATATAAGGAATTTTGGCACATCATCATCCCATCTAAGATTGGTTGAAGGATCGCTCGAATGAGATTGGCTCCTGGTGGGGCAATGTCGTTGAGGGCACACGGAATCTTCCTATTCCTGTGCTAAGAGAAACACTTTTACTAGGTGAAGGTGTGATTGGAAGTATTGGAAGTGGTATTTCTGCGATAGCTATCGGTGCGGTCGATTCAGGCCAATTGGCTGGTATCAGTGCTATAGCTTATTTTAATGTGCTTACTGGTTAGAAGACCTCCGAATGGATCAAGCAATATCTGAAAGGTATCGCAGATAATCTGTTGGTGATGGGAAAAGTTACGGCAGGTTACGTTTTAGATCAGACTGGCTTGGGACATGCTTTTCAAGATGTTGAGCCAGTCCGTGAACTCCATACTACTTACCAACAGGTCCGGGATCAAATTGTTCATCAACTCAAGACAGACCTCGCCAGTGGCGATTTCTTCAAGTATGGCGAATACATTGGAGAAATCGGCTCCATGTTTATAGGCATCGGTGAAGTCAAGGCGGCAGTCATAGGCACGACGTATGGTGCTAAACTAGTAGAAAGTATTCAACTAGCCAGTTTAGCTACAAAATGATGAATGGCCTTCAACCGAAGA
>NZ_KV831010.1:0-3288 GCF_001836965.1 Streptococcus sp. HMSC063B03
GGCGCTTCTCCGTCTCGGAAAGCGACTGTTTCGATGCCTCAATAGCCCGAGCTAGCTTATCCTTAGTAGTTGTACTCATCCACTCCAACAACCGATTCTGTGAAGCTAATCTGATAAAAAAAATAGTATAAAAATGATACTATTTTGTTCTTCCTTTCACTACCTTTTCCTTGTTTTCTTCTAGCCATTGTAGATAAAGCTTTGCATAGCGCTCTTCCTCATCATTACGGTAACCTTCAAATATGACTTCGTCAATATCTTCTTCGTTAAAATAATAAATCTCTTCTGGATTGAGACCGTCTGGAAAAACAGAGCCTGTATAGTCAAAAACAACATCTGCCCCCTCCTGATTAACAATCATTCCACGACCAATAATCACAACTTTCTGGTTGCCGTCTGCTAGGTAAACAATACTCCCTTATGGTAATAACATTTTATGCCTCCTGTGTATTTTTTATAATATGAAATTTAAAATGATTTAAATTATATTGTATTGATATAGCATAGATAAATAAAATTGAATAACCTCCAATAAAGGTAAATAATAGCAGAGTGAGATAATTTGAATTGAAAATCCCAATGAAAAGACATCCTGAGAAAAGCAATATAAAAGTTATTAAATGTTGAATAACATTAAAAAATGAGGAATTATATCCTTTCTTATTTTCTTTTATTGTAGCTCGTAATAATAATGCATCCTGAAAATTAAATTTCAGAGTTTTATCCATTCCTAAATTTAAAACTAGGAAAATTAGCAAAGCTCCGATAAAAAATAAAATAAGAACAATTCGCCATGAAGAAAAAATCATGAGATTATTTGCGAATTTTGGAGGAAAGAATAAGAGCCAAAATACCAAAGCAATAGACACAATATCAAATACTTTCCTAAAATTTTCTAACCATATATTAAATGGCTTTACTTCATACTGTTCAACCTGTTCCGTCACATCATAAATTAAGTATTCCGTATTATTATACGCATTAAATCTCCACAAATAATTTCGGATGTCCTTTGGATTAAAATAATCTATTACATAAAGACGGTTATGGACTTCTATTAAATAATAACGATTGTCTAGTCTACCTACTACACGGACTACATATTTATCTTTTTTTCCATTATCCAAAAACTCCTTTAATTGCTTTAAGTGGATTGCTAAAGGATTTTCCGATATTAGATATTCCTTTTCCTATTCCGTTTAAAAGATCTCCTGCACCATCAACTACAACTCTAAATGGTTTCACATTTTTATACAGAGCTTTTACACCTACAGAAACAGCTGCACCCACTGCTACAGCTCCAAATATACCAACAACAACTGGAGCTCCAGCCAAAGCTGAACCCACAGCAAGACCGGCTACCCAGCCAGCTGTTCCGGCCGTTAAGCCATAACTAACTGCTCTACCAACATTATGGTGTTCTTGATAATGTTCGCTGCCTTCTGACCACATTCCTAGACCAACAAGTCCTCTTCCACCCCATTTAGCAACATTTCCAAGAACTTTACTGGTAGAATTCGGTATTTTTTTCAGCGTGCTAGTTAGCCAATTTCTCATTTTTGAACTATCTTTTATAAATCTTCCTGCGGCATCACGCGGTTGCAAAGTCGCCGCCAGTGAACGACCTATATTTTTAGATTCCTCAATAACTTTCCCTTTAACATGATCAAAAAAAGATCCTATAGTTTCTTTAGAAAATTCGCTTCCAACCATGGCCTCCGTAAGGCTACTCTTGATCGATACTACTAAAGCTCAAGTGTCAATCTTGGATATGAGATATTCTTTTTCTCTACTATAAATTTCTCCTGCAACTGTTCCTCTGCTTCATCAATATATCCCTCAAACCAAATCTTGTCAATATTTTCATGATTGAAGAAATAAACTTGATTATCTGTATTTCCAGAAGGATAACGACAAGCTGAATAGTCAAAATATCCAATTGTTCCTCGACTATTGTAAAGTGGAAACCGATTTATAATCATCACTTTAGTATCACCGTTCTGTAGTTGAACAACACTTCCAATAGTCAAGTAATTACTCATTCTCTAACTCCTTTATCAATTGATTTAAAATAATATATCGTTGTTTCGTTTTTGTATTTAAGAATAAAAAGAAAGGAAAAAGTAAACCGACGGAAACAAATAAGAATAAAAAGATTGATGTCAGTAAATATAGAATAGCAGAAATTGTAACTATTAGAAATAAAGATATGATAGTTATCATCGCAATCTTAGAATTTCTTTTTTCTTGATGAAGAAATATACCATATGATTCTCTCGACAGGTATAAATCAGATAATTCTATCCCTCTATACAACTTTTTAACGTAGATTCGCGAAACAGAAAAAACTGCAATTGTCCCAAATATCAGTATTAAAATATTAAATAATAAAATATTTATAAATAGATATTGATTTAACCATCTAACTATTGGCAACATAAACAGTATAATCATCACTAAGAAAGATTGACTATAGCTGCTTTCTTTTTTATCTATCCTGATTAGTAATTTTTGACTGCTTTTATCATAAAAAACAGAATGCTTTTGATAGATTCCTACAGGAATAATTTCATAATTCTCTTTCATCATCTCACCCAAATACACTTCCCAAACCACTCATCATTCCTGTAAAAGCATCGCCGATATTTTTTCCAACATCATTGACCGTCTTTCCTATTGTATCAGCTGCATGCTGTATGTTACTAATGGTATCATCTATAAAAGGTTTTGCAACACTATCATACACCCAGTCAAAAATCATTGATCCTGCAACTCCTGCAACAAAACCTATTGCTGCTCCACCTACTGTACCAACCACCGGAAAAGCACTACCTATAGCTGCCCCAACTTTAGCAGCGCCAATACCAATCGCTACATGTCCTCCAGTCTTTACTACTGCATGACCAATATTTTCTCCATCTGCAACTTGCATGCCAAAATCCACTGCAGCCCCTAGAGTCTGTACGCCATATTTAGCAACTCCTTTAACAAATCCACTATATATAGGATTAACATCAACTGGAATAGTATAAGTCCCACCGCCTGAAACAGCTCCCAGCAAACCATATTGCATATTTTGGGGACTATGTGTCAACCATTCCCAAGAAGATTGAATAAACGCATTTATAGCTTTATCTGTCATAAAACTTTTTAAAGCTTCTTGACTAAACGCTCCAAATAAAGACGATAAATAAGATGGCAAGTTTTGATTCGATGAACCATCCTCTCTATTTTCTAGACCAGGTGGGATTTCCTCTCCATACTCCGCCTTCTTAGTCACCTCCCTCG
>NZ_KV831011.1:0-353 GCF_001836965.1 Streptococcus sp. HMSC063B03
ACTTGGCTAGATCCTGAAAAAGCTGGCGAAGAAGCCCAAATTATCGCTGATAAACTTTCAGAGGTTGATAGTGAACACAAAGAAACTTACCAGAAAAATGCGCAAGCCTTTATCAAAAAAGCTCAAGAATTGACTAAGAAATTCCAGCCTAAATTTGAAAAAGCGACTCAGAAAACCTTTGTAACCCAACATACGGCCTTTTCTTATCTAGCGAAGAGATTTGGACTTAATCAACTTGGTATTGCAGGCATCTCTCCAGAACAAGAACCAAGTCCAAGACAACTAACAGAAATTCAGGAATTTGTTAAAACCTATAAGGTTAAAACAATTTTTACAGAAAGTAATGCTTCTTC
>NZ_KV831012.1:0-209 GCF_001836965.1 Streptococcus sp. HMSC063B03
AATTTAGCTTCTTGTGTTACTGTTTTTGGTGTTCCATCTTCATTTAATACTGGAGTTCCATCTTCGTACACATAAGTGATTGTACGTGTAACAGTTTTGTTTAGATCTTTTTCTTCCAAGCCAGCTGGGTATTTAGGTCCATCTGGGTTATTTGGATCTACTGGAGTTCCTGGTGTTTTTGGTTGATCTGGTGTTACTGTAACTTCTTT
>NZ_KV831013.1:0-259 GCF_001836965.1 Streptococcus sp. HMSC063B03
AAAGGCGGTGTCTTAACCCCTTGACCAACGGACCAAACTTTATGGGCACGAGTGGACTCGAACCACCGACCTCACGCTTATCAGGCGTGCGCTCTAACCACCTGAGCTACGCGCCCAAGTTAAAAAACTTGGTAATTGAACAAAGTTCAAAGCGGGTGACGAGAATCGAACTCGCGACAACAGCTTGGAAGGCTGTAGTTTTACCACTAAACTACACCCGCTTAAATGGGAGTTAACGGGATCGAACCGCTGACCCTCT
>NZ_KV831014.1:0-5056 GCF_001836965.1 Streptococcus sp. HMSC063B03
CTGTGATATACTAATATAGTTGTCACTTGAGAGAAGTAAGTGACAAAGACCTTTGAAAACTGAACAAGACGAACCAATGTGCAGGGCACTACAACTAAGGTTGTAGTACTGAACAATGAAAAAACAATAAATCTGTCAGTGACAGAAATGAGTGAGAACTCAAACTTTTAATGAGAGTTTGATCCTGGCTCAGGACGAACGCTGGCGGCGTGCCTAATACATGCAAGTAGAACGCTGAAGGAGGAGCTTGCTTCTCTGGATGAGTTGCGAACGGGTGAGTAACGCGTAGGTAACCTGCCTGGTAGCGGGGGATAACTATTGGAAACGATAGCTAATACCGCATAATAGTAGATGTTGCATGACATTTGCTTAAAAGGTGCAATTGCATCACTACCAGATGGACCTGCGTTGTATTAGCTAGTTGGTGGGGTAACGGCTCACCAAGGCGACGATACATAGCCGACCTGAGAGGGTGATCGGCCACACTGGGACTGAGACACGGCCCAGACTCCTACGGGAGGCAGCAGTAGGGAATCTTCGGCAATGGACGGAAGTCTGACCGAGCAACGCCGCGTGAGTGAAGAAGGTTTTCGGATCGTAAAGCTCTGTTGTAAGAGAAGAACGAGTGTGAGAGTGGAAAGTTCACACTGTGACGGTATCTTACCAGAAAGGGACGGCTAACTACGTGCCAGCAGCCGCGGTAATACGTAGGTCCCGAGCGTTGTCCGGATTTATTGGGCGTAAAGCGAGCGCAGGCGGTTAGATAAGTCTGAAGTTAAAGGCTGTGGCTTAACCATAGTACGCTTTGGAAACTGTTTAACTTGAGTGCAAGAGGGGAGAGTGGAATTCCATGTGTAGCGGTGAAATGCGTAGATATATGGAGGAACACCGGTGGCGAAAGCGGCTCTCTGGCTTGTAACTGACGCTGAGGCTCGAAAGCGTGGGGAGCAAACAGGATTAGATACCCTGGTAGTCCACGCCGTAAACGATGAGTGCTAGGTGTTAGACCCTTTCCGGGGTTTAGTGCCGTAGCTAACGCATTAAGCACTCCGCCTGGGGAGTACGACCGCAAGGTTGAAACTCAAAGGAATTGACGGGGGCCCGCACAAGCGGTGGAGCATGTGGTTTAATTCGAAGCAACGCGAAGAACCTTACCAGGTCTTGACATCCCTCTGACCGCTCTAGAGATAGAGCTTTCCTTCGGGACAGAGGTGACAGGTGGTGCATGGTTGTCGTCAGCTCGTGTCGTGAGATGTTGGGTTAAGTCCCGCAACGAGCGCAACCCCTATTGTTAGTTGCCATCATTCAGTTGGGCACTCTAGCGAGACTGCCGGTAATAAACCGGAGGAAGGTGGGGATGACGTCAAATCATCATGCCCCTTATGACCTGGGCTACACACGTGCTACAATGGCTGGTACAACGAGTCGCAAGCCGGTGACGGCAAGCTAATCTCTTAAAGCCAGTCTCAGTTCGGATTGTAGGCTGCAACTCGCCTACATGAAGTCGGAATCGCTAGTAATCGCGGATCAGCACGCCGCGGTGAATACGTTCCCGGGCCTTGTACACACCGCCCGTCACACCACGAGAGTTTGTAACACCCGAAGTCGGTGAGGTAACCGTAAGGAGCCAGCCGCCTAAGGTGGGATAGATGATTGGGGTGAAGTCGTAACAAGGTAGCCGTATCGGAAGGTGCGGCTGGATCACCTCCTTTCTAAGGATAAGGAACTGCGCATTGGTCTTGTTTAGTCTTGAGAGGTCTTGTGGGGCCTTAGCTCAGCTGGGAGAGCGCCTGCTTTGCACGCAGGAGGTCAGCGGTTCGATCCCGCTAGGCTCCATTGGTGAGAGATCACCAAGTAATGCACATTGAAAATTGAATATCTATATCAAATAGTAACAAGAAAATAAACCGAAAACGCTGTAGTATTAATAAGAGTTTATGACTGAAAGGTCAGAAAAATAAGGTTAAGTTAATAAGGGCGCACGGTGGATGCCTTGGCACTAGGAGCCGAAGAAGGACGTGACAAACGACGATATGCCTTGGGTAGCTGTAAGTAAGCGATGATCCAGGGATTTCCGAATGGGGGAACCCAACAGGTACTACCTGTTACCCGCATCTGTTAAGGATGTGAGGAGGAAGACGCAGTGAACTGAAACATCTAAGTAGCTGCAGGAAGAGAAAGCAAAAGCGATTGCCTTAGTAGCGGCGAGCGAAACGGCAGAAGGGCAAACCGAAGAGTTTACTCTTCGGGGTTGTAGGACTGCAATGTGGACTCAAAGATTATAGAAGAATGATTTGGGAAGATCAGCCAAAGAGAGTAATAGCCTCGTATTTAAAATAGTCTTTGTACCTAGCAGTATCCTGAGTACGGCGGGACACGTGAAATCCCGTCGGAATCTGGGAGGACCATCTCCCAACCCTAAATACTCCCTAGTGACCGATAGTGAACCAGTACCGTGAGGGAAAGGTGAAAAGCACCCCGGGAGGGGAGTGAAATAGAACCTGAAACCGTGTGCCTACAACAAGTTCGAGCCCGTTAATGGGTGAGAGCGTGCCTTTTGTAGAATGAACCGGCGAGTTACGTTATGATGCGAGGTTAAGTTGAAGAGACGGAGCCGTAGGGAAACCGAGTCTGAATAGGGCGCCTTAGTATCATGACGTAGACCCGAAACCATGTGACCTACCCATGAGCAGGTTGAAGGTGCGGTAAGACGCACTGGAGGACCGAACCAGGGCACGTTGAAAAGTGCTTGGATGACTTGTGGGTAGCGGAGAAATTCCAAACGAACTTGGAGATAGCTGGTTCTCTCCGAAATAGCTTTAGGGCTAGCGTCGACATTAGAGATTCTTGGAGGTAGAGCACTGTTTGGGTGAGGGGTCCATCCCGGATTACCAATCTCAGATAAACTCCGAATGCCAATGAATTATGGTCGGCAGTCAGACTGCGAGTGCTAAGATCCGTAGTCGAAAGGGAAACAGCCCAGACCACCAGCTAAGGTCCCAAAATAATTGTTAAGTGGAAAAGGATGTGGGGTTGCACAGACAACTAGGATGTTAGCTTAGAAGCAGCTATTCATTCAAAGAGTGCGTAATAGCTCACTAGTCGAGTGACCCTGCGCCGAAAATGTACCGGGGCTAAAACAATTTACCGAAGCTGTGGATACCTTTATAGGTATGGTAGGAGAGCGTTCTATGTGTGATGAAGGTGTACCGTGAGGAGTGCTGGAACGCATAGAAGTGAGAATGCCGGTATGAGTAGCGAAAGACAGGTGAGAATCCTGTCCACCGTAAGACTAAGGTTTCCAGGGGAAGGCTCGTCCGCCCTGGGTTAGTCGGGACCTAAGGAGAGACCGAAAGGTGTATCCGATGGACAACAGGTTGATATTCCTGTACTAGAGTATGTAGTGATGGAGGGACGCAGTAGGCTAACTAAAGCAGACGATTGGAAGAGTCTGTCTAAGCAGTGAGGTGTGATATGAGTCAAATGCTTATATCTTTAACATTGAGCTGTGATGGGGAGCGAAGTTTAGTAGCGAAGTTAGTGACGTCACACTGCCAAGAAAAGCTTCTAGCGTTTAAACATACTCTACCCGTACCGCAAACCGACACAGGTAGTCGAGGCGAGTAGCCTCAGGTGAGCGAGAGAACTCTCGTTAAGGAACTCGGCAAAATGACCCCGTAACTTCGGGAGAAGGGGTGCTGACTTAAAGTCAGCCGCAGTGAATAGGCCCAAGCAACTGTTTATCAAAAACACAGCTCTCTGCTAAATCGTAAGATGATGTATAGGGGGTGACGCCTGCCCGGTGCTGGAAGGTTAAGAGGAGTGCTTAGCGTAAGCGAAGGTATGAATTGAAGCCCCAGTAAACGGCGGCCGTAACTATAACGGTCCTAAGGTAGCGAAATTCCTTGTCGGGTAAGTTCCGACCCGCACGAAAGGCGTAATGATTTGGGCACTGTCTCAACGAGAGACTCGGTGAAATTTTAGTACCTGTGAAGATGCAGGTTACCCGCGACAGGACGGAAAGACCCCATGGAGCTTTACTGCAGTTTGATATTGAGTGTCTGTACCACATGTACAGGATAGGTAGGAGTCTATGAGATCGGGACGCCAGTTTCGAAGGAGACGTTGTTGGGATACTACCCTTGTGTTATGGCCACTCTAACCCGGATAGGTGATCCCTATCGGAGACAGTGTCTGACGGGCAGTTTGACTGGGGCGGTCGCCTCCTAAAAGGTAACGGAGGCGCCCAAAGGTTCCCTCAGAATGGTTGGAAATCATTCGCAGAGTGTAAAGGTATAAGGGAGCTTGACTGCGAGAGCTACAACTCGAGCAGGGACGAAAGTCGGGCTTAGTGATCCGGTGGTTCCGTATGGAAGGGCCATCGCTCAACGGATAAAAGCTACCCTGGGGATAACAGGCTTATCTCCCCCAAGAGTTCACATCGACGGGGAGGTTTGGCACCTCGATGTCGGCTCGTCGCATCCTGGGGCTGTAGTCGGTCCCAAGGGTTGGGCTGTTCGCCCATTAAAGCGGCACGCGAGCTGGGTTCAGAACGTCGTGAGACAGTTCGGTCCCTATCCGTCGCGGGCGTAGGAAATTTGAGAGGATCTGCTCCTAGTACGAGAGGACCAGAGTGGACTTACCGCTGGTGTACCAGTTGTCTTGCCAAAGGCATCGCTGGGTAGCTATGTAGGGAAGGGATAAACGCTGAAAGCATCTAAGTGTGAAACCCACCTCAAGATGAGATTTCCCATGATTTTATATCAGTAAGAGCCCTGAGAGATGATCAGGTAGATAGGTTAGAAGTGGAAGTGTGGCGACACATGTAGCGGACTAATACTAATAGCTCGAGGACTTATCCAAAGTAACTGAGAATATGAAAGCGAACGGTTTTCTTGGTTTGAATAGATATTCAATTTTGAGTAGGTATTACTCAGAGTTAAGTGACGATAGCCTAGGAGATACACCTGTACCCATGCCGAACACAGAAGTTAAGCCCTAGAACGCCGGAAGTAGTTGGGGGTTGCCCCCTGTGAGATATGGAAGTCGCTTAGCT
>NZ_KV831015.1:0-17790 GCF_001836965.1 Streptococcus sp. HMSC063B03
TCTCTCAAGTGACAACTATATTAGTATATCACAGTCACTTTCGCTTGTCAACACTTTTTTTGAAACTTTTTTAACTTTTTTCATCAAGTGCTTCAACCACAATACACCATAGTCCGTACGGGATTCGAACCCGTGTTACCGCCGTGAAAAGGCGGTGTCTTAACCCCTTGACCAACGGACCTGAGTTGTTATTTTCAACTCTTACTATTATACAGACTTTTTCTGACTTGTCAACTACTTTTTAAACTTTTTTCAAATTAAGTAAAAAGAGCCAGAATTATACTGACTCTTCTATTGATTATTTAACTTAGAAGCACGTTCTTCTCCCCACCAATAGGGGATTAGTTCTGCGACTTTCACCGTCTTTCTTGTATCGTAGTCCATCATAAATTCTGCATCTTTATTTTCAGCATTAAGCTCTAAAAGGAATTCTCTACAGGCACCGCAAGGCATGGCTGAACTTCCACCATAAGGTGGTTTATCTCGAAAAGCTAATACTTTTTTAACCTTAGTTTGTCCTGAGAATTGATACATATTAAAGAGTGCCGCACGCTCTGCGCAGAGATGGAATACACCACAGGTTCCCTCCATACAGAAACCTGTAAATATTTGTCCATCTTCCGCTTCTACTGCGGCAACGACATGATTAGCATAAACAAAATCAGATACTTCATGTGGATTGTATAGTTTCTGTGCTTCTTCGTACATCTTTTCCCAGATGTCCATTATTGTACCCTTCTTATTTAGAGATTTCCTTTAACATATTTTCGATATGCTGGATTGATTTTTCACGACCTAACAAGAAGATCGTATCTGGCAATTCTGGCCCATGCATTTCACCTGAAACAGCAATACGAATTGGCATGAAGAGATTTTTCCCTTTGATACCTGTTTCTTTTTGGACTGCTTTGATTTGTGGGAAGATATTTTCTGTTACAAATTCATCATCTGTCATCGCTTCAAGTTTTGCTTTGAAGGCTTCAAGAACTGTTGGGACTGTTTCCCCCGCCATGACTTCGCGTTCTGATTCTGTCAATTCTGGGAAATCTGAGAAGAAGAGATCTGTCAATGGGATAATCTCATCTACTGATTTCATTTGTGGCTTATAGAGCTCAACTAATTTTTCAGCCTTGTCAGTTAAACGGCCTGCTTCCTCTAAGAATGGTTTTGCCATTTCAAAGATAGTTTCTAGATCTGCATTCTTGATATAGTCATTACTCATCCAATCGAGTTTCTTCTGATCAAAGGCTGCTGGTGACTTGCTGAGGCGGTTTTCATCGAAAAGTTTAATGAGTTCTTCACGAGAGAAGATTTCATCTTCGCCACCTGGGTTCCAACCAAGAAGAGCAATAAAGTTAAAGACCGCTTCTGGAAGGTAACCTTTCTTACGGTAATCTTCGATAAATTGAAGTGTATTAGTATCACGTTTAGATAACTTCTTACCCGTCTCAGAGTTGATAATCAAGGTCATGTGACCAAACTCTGGAGCTTCCCAACCAAGGGCTTCATAGACCATAAGCTGTTTTGGTGTATTAGCAATATGGTCATCTCCACGGATTACGTGAGAAATTTGCATATCGTGGTCATCGATAACAACGGCAAAGTTGTAAGTTGGGTAACCGTCTTTCTTTTGGATAACCCAGTCACCGCCGATATTGCCACCTTCAAATTCGATATCTCCTTTGACCATATCATGCCACTTGTAGATACCTGACTCATTGACAGCCAAACGAACAGTTGGAATGATCCCTGCTGCTTCACGTTCTGCGATGTAAGCTGCTTTTTCTTCTTCACTCATACCAAGGTATTCGTTGATATATCGAGGTGTTTCACCAGCAGCTTCTTGGCGTTCGCGTTCAGCTGCCAACTCTTCTTCTGTAACGTAAGATTTGTAGGCTTTTCCTTCAGCTAACAGCTGGTCGATGAATTTTTGATACAAGTCCAAACGCTCAGACTGGCGATAATTTTCATGTGTTTCTGGGCTTTCATCCCAATCCATACCTAACCAGCGAAGGTTTTCAAGCTGTGAACGTTCACCATCCTCGACATGACGTTTACGGTCAGTATCTTCGATACGAATGATAAAAGTTCCACCATGATGACGTGCATACAAGTAGTTGAACAATGCTGTACGGGCATTCCCGATGTGTAGTAGTCCTGTTGGACTTGGTGCGTAACGTACGCGGATATCTTTTGACATAGTTTCTCCTATAAAGTCTCTAGGCATCTGCCTTTTTGCTCTCTATATTATATCACAAGTCTTGGCTGAGTCCAATTTCTATGGATAAAGAGAGTAAAAAGAGTGGACAAACCACTCTTTTCTTCTATTATAGACGTGCGTTAAGTTCTTTGCTCAATTCTTCAAATCCTGGTTTTCCAAGAAGGGCAAACATGTTACGTTTGTAAGCTTCAACACCTGGTTGGTCAAATGGGTTGATAGCATTCAAGTAACCTGAAAGAGCGATAGCCAATTCGAAGAAGTAGATTGTGTAACCAAGAGTGAAAGCGTCTTGCTCTGGAAGAGTCACGTACATGTTTGGTACATCACCATCTGTGTGGGCAAGAAGAACACCATCAGTCGCTTTTTTGTTTACAAAGTCAACGTCTTTTCCTTGAAGGTAACCAAGTCCATCAAGGTCTTCTTCCAAGCTAGGGATAATCACGTTTTTACGAGGTTTGTCAACACGGACAACTGTTTCAAACATGATACGAGTTCCTTCTTGAATAAATTGACCAAGTGAGTGCAAGTCAGTTGAGAAGTTGGCTGAAGTTGGGTAGATACCTTTTTGGTCTTTTCCTTCTGATTCACCAGCCAATTGTTTCCACCATTCTGAGAAGTACTGAAGCGATGGCTCATAGTTTACCAAGATTTCAGTTGCATAGCCTTTACGGTAAAGGATGTTACGAACTGCTGCGTATTGGTAAGCTTCGTTTTCAGAGATTTTATCTGAAGTGTAGTCTTTGCGAGCTGCATTCGCACCTTCCATAAGAGCTTTGATGTCAGCTCCTGATGCTGCGATTGGAAGCAAACCAACGGCTGTCAATACTGAGAAGCGTCCACCGATGTCATCTGGAACAACAAATGTTTCCCAACCGTTAGCGTCTGCTTCAACCTTAACAGCACCTTTTTGGCGGTCAGTTGTTGCATAGATACGTTTGTTAGCTTCTTCTTGACCGTATTTCTTAACCAAGAGTTCTTTGAAAACACGGAAAGCGATAGCTGGTTCAGTTGTTGTACCTGATTTAGAAATCACGTTTACTGAGAAATCTTTGTCTGCAACATACTCTACCAAGTCAGCAAGGTAAGTAGATGAGATTGAGTTTCCTGCGTAAAGGATTTGTGGAGCCTTGCGCTCTTCTTTTGTTTGCAAGTTTGCAAAGTGGTGGTTCAAGAAGTCGATTGCTGCTTTAGCACCAAGGTAAGATCCACCGATACCGATCACAACCAAAACATCGCTGTCTGCTTTGATTTGCTCAGCAGCTTTCAAGATGCGGTCAAATTCTTCGCGGTCGTAGTTTTCAGGAAGGTCCAACCATCCCAAGAAGTCGCTACCAGCACCAGTTCCTTTACGGATCAATTCATCTGCTGCTGTTACTTGTGATTGCATGTATTCCACTTCATGTGGTGCAACAAATTTGTCTAAAACTTTTGAATAATCAAATTTAATATGTGACATGTTATTCCTCCAATATTTCTTCTTTTCTATCATAACGCTTACCTTCGTTTTTTTCAAGTTTTTTTGTCGAATTTCTCCAATTTTTATCAGAATTCAAACGTTTGCGTAAAAATCCCACATTCCAAGAATTTTGAAAAAATAAAAGAAAGAACGACTAGATCTTCCAGTCGTTACAGTTCATTCAATAAATACTCAAATAATTCTAAATTGCCATCTTCTTCATTAACCAGAAACTCTGGATGCCACTGCAACCCGATAATACGGTGCTCATCGATAGACTCAATCGCTTCGATGGTTTGGTCTCTTGGATCAATAGCAGTTACACGGAAATTAGGTGCCAAATCTTTAATACTCTGACGATGAACGGAGTTGACTTGACTTCCTTTTCCAAATAGCTTAGCCACCACGCTTCCTTCTACTGTCTCAATAGAGTGAGATGTTCCGAAAGGTAGGCCTTGCCAGTGACCTTCGATTTCTTGATTGAGGGTTCCACCAAAGGCAACATTGACAAGTTGAACACCGCGACAGATTGCCATAATTGGTTTATTCTGACGAAGCGCTTCCTTCAAGAGTGCCAGTTCAAACTCATCACGGACTAGATTGTAATCATCGCTCTCGATGGTTTTTTTCTCTCCATAAAACTGAGGGTGGACATTTTGACCGCCTGTCAAGATAAGTTTGTCAATCATTTCTACATAATCGCGTACAACTGACTCATCACCAACAGGAATGACTAAAGGGAGACCACCGACTTGACGAATGCTCTCTGCGAATCTACAAGATACAGATGAATGAATGTTTTTTCCTTCCGCGTCTACGGGACATAGATTTGCAGCAACTCCTACAACCGTTCTAGTCATGATGTCTGTCCTTTCGAATGTTAATACTCTTCGAAAATCAAATTCAAACCACGTCAACGTCACCTTACCGTACTCAAGTACAGCCTGCGGCTAGCTTCCTAGTTTGCTCTTTGATTTTCATTGAGTATAACGATAGTCCTATCATATCACTCAAAATGATTTTCGTCTAATATGTTTTTTTTAAGGCTGTGATAAATATTTTTTATGGACAAGAAAAAGCTGCCCACATAGGACAACTTCTTTCTTATTCAAAAACAAATTGATTGTGATAGAGTTCTGAATAGAAGCCACCTAGTTTCAAAAGTTCATGGTGGTTACCACATTCAATGACTTCTCCATCTTTGAGGACAATAATCTGATCAGCATTGAGAATGGTTTTCAAGCGATGGGCAATGACAAAACTGGTTCTACCTGCTACAACTGCCTCCATGGCATGCTGAATCTTGCTTTCTGTCACCGTATCTACGTTTGAAGTTGCTTCATCGAGAATGAGAACTTCTGGATCTGTCATCAGGGTTCGAGCGATAGAAATCAATTGCTTTTGTCCTGTTGAGAAGATGCTCTGGTCATCATCTATAAGAGTATCGTACTTATCAGGCAAGCTTTCGATGTAGTCGTGAATATGGGTTGCCTTGGCTGCTGCCTCAACCATTTCTTGACTAGCATCTGGCACACCGAAACGGATATTGTCTCGAATCGTTCCGCTAAATAAGACCGAATCTTGCAAGACAATCCCCACCTTACTTCTGAGACTATCCAAGTCATAGTCACGAATGTCTTTGCCATCAAAATAGATTCCACCAGCATCAACATCATAAAAGCGATTGATGAGGTTCATAATAGTCGTTTTCCCTGACCCTGTCGGCCCAACAACCGCTGTCATCTGGCCTTTCGGAGCGGAAATGCTGACATCTTTCAAAATAGGTTTATCAGGCAAGTATGAAAAATCAATATGACTAATTTCAACACCTTCTTGCAACTGAGTAAAGATCGGCGCCTTCTCAGATCGGATTTCTTCCTCTGCGTCAAACATTTCCTGAATCCGTTCAGCCCCAGTAAAGGCTAACTGAAGGCTTCCCCAACTAGCTGCAACTTGGATAATAGGCTGGTAGTACTGCTGTGAAAATTGGGCAAACATAACAATCAGACCTAGGGCTGTACTAGTTTCAATAGACTTATCATTCAAAAGTACAGCTGAACCAGCAAAGATGACGATGGCTGTGTTAACCAAGCTCATCCCATTCATAACAGGGAAAAGAATTCCTGAGAACATTCTTCCTTTAAAGGTTGCCCTGCGTACGCGCTCATTTTGTTCAAGAAATCCTGCCATCATATCCTCTTGAATTCCTTGCACAATCACGGCTTTTTGGCCTGAGATACTCTCATCCATATAGGCGTTGAGCTTCCCTACCTCTTTCTGCTGGAGGTTGGTGTATTTGCGTGCCATTTTTACGATGAAAATCAGCATGAGGAAGGCCAGTGGTGTGCTTGCTATGGTGATGAGGGCCAGCGTCACATTTCTCGAAAACATGACAAGAATCAGACCGATATATAAAACAATATTGCTCATGACCTGAATCAAACTTTCGTTAGAGGCTTGAAGGATATTATCCAAATCACTGGTAAAACGAGACAAGATATCGCCATCTTGTCGGCGGTCAAAGAAAGAAACCGCTAACCGAGCAAGCTTACCAAAGAGACCTTTGCGCATCTCGTTTGTCGACTCTGCAATCACGCGCGTCATAAGACACATGTATATGACACTGGAGATAAAGAGAACCAAAACCAGCAGGCCAAGATTGACCATGATTCCTGATAGACTTTGCCAAACAAGTTCTGGATTGCCATCTTGATAAGCTTGAACTAAATTAGCTAGCTGCGTCACTGCTTGTCCAGAAAAGACCGGAAAGAGGGCTTGGGCAAGAGTTGCTAAAACAATCATCAGGATGACAACTACAAATGATAGCTTATAGACTTTAAAATAATTCCAAAAAAATTGAACTGTCTTCATTTTACTCCTCCTTTCCTTTCTGTGTTTCATAGATTTCACGGTAAACGGCATTGTTGGCAACCAAGTCTGCATGCGTGCCTTGACCAATCAATCGTCCTTGATCTAGAACCAAGATTTTATCCGCATGAACAACCGAGCTAATCTTTTGCGCGATGATAATGGTTGTCGTTCCCTTTAATTCCTTATTCAAGGCTTCTTGCACTAGGCGCTCTGACTTAGCATCCAAGGCCGAGGTCGAATCGTCAAAAATCAGAATACGTGGATTACTGACAATCCCACGCGCAATCGACATCCTTTGCTTTTGTCCACCAGAGAAATTGGTTCCCCGTTCCTCAACTGGACTTTCAAAGGTTTTTTCCATACGATGAATGAATTCACTGGCTTGAGCAATATTGGCTGCTCGCTCCATTTCAAATAGAGTGGCATCTCCTTTGCCCTGTCTCAAGTTATCAGCAATCGTCCCACTGAAGAGAATGGCACGTTGGAGAACGATAGAGACAGCTTTACGCAGGGTCCCTTCACTCACTTCTCGAATATCCTTGCCTCCGATTTTGATAGCCCCTTCCTGCGGGTCAAAGAGACGTGGAATCAATTGAGCCAAGGTTGATTTTCCTGCACCAGTGGCTCCAACTACACCAACCATCTGACCAGGTTCAATAGTAAAGCTCACATCTTTCAGCATCGGTTCCTTATCCATTGGATAGGTAAAGGTCACATTTTCAAAGCTAAGACTTCCGACCAACTCTTCATCTGGGACATCCTTGAAAGTCATAGCTGGCTCTGCATCCAGAATTTCTCGAATACGACGCATGGAAATCATGGCACGGCTGACAGAATTTCCCAAAAATCCAACCATGACAATGGTAAAGATAATCTGGCTCAGGTAATTGACAAAGGAAGCAATGGAACCAACAACTGACGGTTCCGACTGAACCATCCCAGCAACTAGCCAAATAGAGAGGAAGACCGCCCCGTAACCGACCAACATCATGAAAGGTTCCACTACTGAAAAGGCATAACCGATGTATAGGTTTTGGCTTAGAAGCTCGTCTGAAACCTCTGTAAACTTAGCAAACTGCTCTTTTTCTTGGACAAAGGACTTGACCACACGAACGCCACGCAGATTTTCCTTGGCAATGGCATTGATGCGTTCAAGAAGGGTTTGAAACTTGGCAAAACGAGGCCCCATCATACCCATCATGACAGCAGTCAAACCAAAAATCAAGACCACCATGAGAACAATCACCCACCACAGAGAGGGCAAAGTTTGAACCGCAAGGATAAACGAACCGATGAACAAGAGGGGAAGTCTGAACAGAATTTGGAAGGTCATCATGACGACGTTCTGAATCTGGTTGATATCGTTTGTCATACGAACGACTAGATTTCCCGCATTAAACTGTTCAATATTGGCATAAGAAAAGGTTTGAATTTTACGGAAGGCATCCTCTCGAAGATCGGATGAAACTCCTTGGGCAATATAGGCTGCAAGGACAACATTGAGCCCACCAGCAACCAGACCGACCAAGGCCACACCAATTAACCAAGCCCCGATACTATAAATGGCTTCATATTTCCCAGCAAGGAGGGCGTCTAACACTTCCTGCAGATAACGCGGTTGCAGAAGTGAACTAGCAACCATCAAGCCTGTCATCAGAAGCGAGGCCAGTGCCTGCCACTTATAGGTTTTGATTTTCTGAATCAGCATATTTTCTCCTTAAAAAATAGACAAAAGGGAGCGACAATGCGTCAGCTCCTTCTCATTCTGTTTGTGTGATGTTATTCTAGCAAAAAAGTGGAAACTTGTCAAAGAAGTCTCCTTGATACAAATTAGTGCGCTTTCATCTACAGTAATGCATGATAAAGGTTTTTATGGTAAAATAGTAAAAAGAAGGTTATAAAGGAGGGGAATATGGAAAAACAAACCATCGCCGTCTTGGGGCCTGGTTCTTGGGGAACTGCCCTTTCACAAGTCTTAAATGACAATGAACACGAGGTACGTATTTGGGGAAACATTCCCGATCAAATCAATGAAATTAATACCTATCATACTAACAAACACTACTTTAAAGATGTCGTTCTAGATGAAAAAATCATTGCCTACACCGACTTAGCAGAGGCATTGAAAGATGTGGATGCGATTTTGTTTGTTGTCCCAACAAAAGTGACACGACTTGTTGCCCAACAAGTTGCAAAAACCTTGGACCATAAGGCTATTATCATGCACGCATCAAAGGGATTAGAACCTGATAGTCATAAACGATTATCAACCATCCTTGAAGAAGAAATTCCTGAACATCTCCGCAGTGATATTGTCGTTGTTTCAGGACCTAGTCATGCAGAAGAGACCATTGTGCGTGACCTGACTTTAATCACTGCTGCTTCTAAAGACTTACAAACAGCTCAATACGCTCAAGAGCTCTTTAGTAATCACTACTTCCGACTTTATACTAATACGGATGTTATCGGAGTTGAAACTGCTGGTGCTCTTAAAAATATTATTGCTGTTGGTGCTGGAGCTTTACATGGTTTGGGATTTGGTGACAATGCTAAGGCAGCCATCATCGCTCGAGGTTTGGCAGAAATTACCCGCCTAGGGGTAGCACTCGGGGCCAGTCCATTGACCTATAGCGGCTTATCTGGTGTGGGAGATTTGATTGTAACGGGAACATCCATCCACTCTCGTAACTGGAGAGCTGGAGATGCTCTTGGTCGTGGAGAATCTCTAGCTGATATCGAAGCCAATATGGGCATGGTAATCGAAGGAATCTCAACGACTCGAGCAGCCTATGAACTAGCGCAAGAACTTGGAGTCTATATGCCCATTACACAGGCTATTTACCAAGTTATCTACCACGGAACCAATATCAAAGATGCCATTTATGACATCATGAACAATGAATTTAAAGCAGAAAATGAGTGGTCTTAACCCTCTAGAGAAAGGATTCTTATGACATCAAAAGTTAGAAAGGCAGTCATCCCTGCCGCTGGACTTGGGACTCGATTTTTACCAGCAACCAAAGCACTTGCTAAAGAAATGTTGCCAATTGTAGACAAACCAACTATCCAATTTATCGTAGAAGAAGCTCTTAAATCAGGTATTGAAGATATTCTGGTTGTCACTGGTAAATCAAAACGTTCTATTGAAGACCACTTTGACTCAAACTTTGAGCTTGAGTACAACCTCAAAGAAAAAGGCAAACATGACTTGTTAAAATTGGTAGACGAAACAACTGGCATTCGCCTTCACTTTATCCGTCAAAGCCATCCTCGTGGTCTTGGCGATGCTGTCTTACAAGCAAAAGCTTTTGTGGCGAATGAACCCTTCGTTGTCATGCTTGGTGACGACCTAATGGATATCACAGATGACAACGCTGTACCTTTGACAAAACAATTGATGAATGATTACGAGTCGACTCACGCATCAACAATTGCTGTTATGCCTGTCCCTCATGAAGAAGTTTCAGCATATGGAGTTATCGCTCCTCAGGGTGAAGGGATTAATGGTCTCTACAGTGTCGAAACTTTCGTTGAAAAACCAGCTCCAGAGGATGCTCCAAGTGATTTAGCAATTATCGGGCGCTATCTGCTCACACCAGAAATTTTTGAGATCCTCGAAAATCAAGCTCCCGGTGCTGGAAATGAAATCCAGCTTACCGACGCTATTGATACACTTAATAAAACACAACGTGTTTTCGCCCGTGAATTTACAGGAGCTCGTTACGACGTTGGGGATAAGTTTGGCTTTATGAAAACATCTATTGACTATGCCCTCAAGCACCCACAAGTCAAAGATGACTTGAAAGATTACCTCATCCAACTTGGAAAAGAATTGGCTGAGGGGGAATAGAAGAATATTCCATGTAAAAATAAGAACTAGGATAGTTAATTATCCCAGTTCTTTTTATTTTATATTGCTATTCTTTAGAACATCCATAATCTAAAAAGAAATCTGTATTTCTTACTTACTCTACTTATATTTTATGAAAGTACAACGATATTATTTGTTTTTTAACAAAAATGCGGCCACAATAAGTTTGTATAATAAAATAAAAAGCACCGAATCGGTGCGCACTTTTTCAAGTTGTGTACGGACAAAGCCTTATTTTAACTTGCTGTGTTGTTTCGAATAGTTCCAAAACTCTAAATATGGTATAATCAAGAAAAATGATGTTTTAGAGCTGTGTTGTTTCGAATGGTTCCAAAATAATAAATAATTTTAAATTTGACTTAACTATTGGAGTAGTCATGGTTAAATTAAATCAACCGAGTCGAACATAAGTTGTTTAATTTTGTGGAAGCTATTAATAAGAATATAATAAGGGAGAAAGATAGGTGTAATTTTAATTTTAAAGTAATTGCGGACACTATCAAAGTAAAAGATTATGGAAAACAAATTTGTAGAATTTATCAAAAACAATAAAAAAGTAATCATTTCATCAGTTGCAGTTGGTGTTGTATTGGTATTAGGGTTTGGATGGTATTCATATTACCAACATCAAGCAGAGCAACAAGCAAAAATTGTACAATTAGAAAAAGATAGCAAATCAGACAAAGAACAAGTTGATAAACTATTTGAATCATTTGATGCATCTTCAGATGAATCTATTTCTAAGTTGAAAGAATTATCTGAAACTTCACTTAAAACCGATACAGGTAAAGACTATCTTAATAACAAAGTCAAAGAATCATCTAAAGCCATTGTAGATTTTCATTTGCAAAAAGGTTTGGCTTATGACATCAAAGATTCAGATGACAAATTTAAAGATAAAACAACCTTAGAAAATAATGTAAAAGAAATCAATAAACAAATTGATTTTATCAAGAAAGTTGATGAAACATTCAAACAAGATAATCTTGAAGAAACTACAAAATCTCTTACTGATATTGTAGATAAATTCAATAAGCAAATCGAAGCTTTGAAGAAAGAAGAAGAACAAAAAGCAGCTGAAAAAGCTAAAGAAGAAGAGAAGAAACAATCAGAAGCTAAAACACAAGAATCTTCTGGTGGATCAAGTAGTTCAAGCAGTTCAAGTTCTAACTCATCTTCTGATTCTGGATCAAATGGTGGCGGAAGTAATTATGAAGCCCCAGCTGCCGAACAATATTCATCCGGCAACAGCAATAACGGCGGAGGAAGTAATGACGGCTATACACAATATTGGAGCATTGACGCAGGAGGTAATCATAGCAATTTCCAGGCAAATCATAGCAATGGAGATGTTCGTGACACTAATGGGAACCACCTTGGAAACTATGGTGGAGGAATTACTGAATTTAGACGACGTTAATAACTATTTTAGAGCTGTGTTGTTTCGAATGGTTCCAAAACACATTAAAAGCTACTCATTTTTTAAGTAGCTTTTTTCTTATTCAAGTTTACATATTATACTCTTCGAAAATCTCTTCAAACCACGTTAGCTTCCTAGCTTGCTCTTTGATTTTCATTGAGTATAAAACAAAAAAGATAAGGTTCAAAAATGCCTTATCTTTTTTCATTACACAACTATTATTATAAGCTCTCACAACCCCATTCCCTTGTAGAGAAGCAAGACTGCAAGTCCTACAAACAACACTACCGCTCCTAATCTCTGGCTGGTACTATACATCCGTCTTTCGCCTCTAACTGGAAAGATAACTGCTAGAAATGCTCCACCAACTGCACCACCGATATGGCCTGCTAGGCTGATTCCTGGAATCAGAACACTTCCAATAATGTTAACCACAAAAAGTGTCAGATAGGATTGGCCCAACTGCTGGATATAAGGATTACGCGTTGCATAGCGAAGAATGATAATCGCAGCAAATAGCCCATAGAGAGAAGTAGAAGCTCCTGCTGCTAAGGATTTTGGACTAAATACAAAAACAAAGAGATTGCCCATCATTCCTGATAAAAGATAGAGAAAGAAAAACTTCTTGGATCCGAAAATTTCCTCTACTTGCCTACCAAGATAATAAAGGGAAAGCATATTAACAATGAAATGCTCCCAACCAATATGAACAAAAATGGCAGAGAAGAGACGCCAAACCTGATCAGGAAAGAGGCGAATAGCAGGCCCATACATGGCTCCAAATCGAAATAATGTATCTGCCCTGTCAAAGTTTCCGCCTGCAGTGACCAACATTAGTAAAAATACCAAGGCTGTCACTAAGAAGAAGAAACTCGTCACAGGGTAACGTCTATCAAAGATTTCCTTCATCAATTAATACCTCCTGAACAGGAATATCATGGTTTTCAGAGATAAAGTCCTGAATTTGACAAGGATATATCGTACTCAAAGTATGACCAGAAAAATGTTCCAGATAGCGGTCATAATAGCCTCCACCGTATCCAATACGATATCCTTCCGTCGTAAAAGCCAGCCCAGGAACATGAATCAAATCAATCTGATAGGCATCTACTACTTCCAAATCTCCCTGTGGTTCCAGTAAGCCAAAGGAAGTTTTTACCAACTGCTGTGGATCATAGACTACAAAGTCCATGCGTCCTTTGGGATACGTTTTGGGTATCAGAACCTTCTTGCCGTCCTTAAGCGCCTTCTCAATCAATCCCTGCGTTTGAAACTCATGAGGAAAAGAGAGGTAGGTTGCGATGACCTTAGCTTCTTGGTAAAAGGGGTGTTGTAAAAGTCGCTCAGTTAAAGCTTGGTCTATAAACAGTTTTTGTTCTTGAGATAAAGACTTCATTTCTTGCAAGACTTGCTTACGTAATTCCGATTTCATAGACAAGCCCTCTACTCTGCTGCTTTCTTTTTCAGGAAACTAGAGACCGCATCCACACCAATGGCTAAGGCTTCTTCCTTAGGACTCATCTGAGGGTGATGAAGGGCGTAGGGACTATCGATACCTAGCCAAAACATAACGCCATCAACTTTTGAAAGGAGATAACCAAAGTCTTCACCTGTCATAGCAGGTTCGATATCAATCAACTCTATTCCTTCTTTTTCCTCAAAGAAGTCCATCAGTTCACGCGCCAAGGCGGGATTGTTCTCAACAGGCAGGTAACCACCTTGTTTGAGTTCCACTTCGACTTCCATACCAAAGGCTGCTGCAACTCCTTCTGCAACTGTTTTGACCCTCTTTTGAACCAAGAGACTCATATCTTGAGTCAAGGCCCGAATAGTTCCATGTAAAAAGGCTGTGTCTGTGATGACATTGTTGGTTGTTCCAGCTTGGAAAACTCCAAAGGTCACCACCGCTCCCTCGATTGGGTTGACATTTCGGCTGACCACTGACTGCACTTGGGTTACAAAGTAACTAGCCGCTACCAAGGCGTCATTGGCTTCATGTGGAAAGGCTGCATGTCCTCCTTTTCCTTTGAAACGAATCTTCACCTCACAGGTCCCTGCAAAGAGTGTATGGGTATTGGTCGCGATCTGACCAACCTTCAAATCTGGACGGACATGGAGACCATAAAATTGGTCTGGCAACCAGTCTCCAAAAGCACCATCCTCATACATGAGCATCCCACCTGCTTCATTCTCTTCAGCAGGTTGAAATAGGAAAAGCAGATTGTTCTTTGGTTGCTCCTCCAGTGCACGCTCAAGACAGCCCAAAGCAATAGTCATGTGGAAATCATGGCCACAAGCGTGCATACGACCTTGGTGCTGAGAAGCGAAAGGAAGGTCTGTTTGTTCGACGATAGGCAGGCCATCAATATCTGTTCTCCAACCAATGGTTCGCTCTGGTTGACTTCCCTGCAAATAAACCAAAATCCCTGTCCGCCAAGTACGAACTTGAACAAACTCCTTGCCCGCAGTCAATTTCTCAATCACATCCAGCAAATAAGCATGAGTCTTAAACTCCTCCAAGCCAATCTCTGGAATCTGGTGCAAATCTCGTCTAGTCTGAATCAAATCTAACATCTATCTATCCTCCGATATAGCAGAAAGAGGCTGGAAGAAGGGTTCCGCCTCTTTATTACTTTTACAATTATAAGGTACGAAGCGCATCCTCTAGCGCTGTTTTTTGTTGGGTTTGGGCATCAATCTCTTTGATAATACGAGCTGGAACACCTGCTACCACAACGTTTTCTGGGACATCTTGGGTAACAATAGCTCCTGCTGCGACAACTGAACCACTACCGATTTGGACTCCTTCGATAACCACTGCATTAGCGCCGATAAGAACATTATCTCCAACACGGACTGGTTCTGCGCTAGCTGGCTCAATCACACCTGCAAGAACGGCACCTGCACCAACGTGACTGTTTTTCCCAACGATAGCACGGCCACCAAGGATAGCCCCCATGTCAATCATGGTTCCTGCACCGATTTCAGCACCGATATTGATAACAGCTCCCATCATGATAACAGCATTGTCACCAATTTCAACCTGATCACGGATAATAGCACCTGGCTCGATACGAGCATTGATAGCACGTTTATCTAGCAAGGGAACTGCTGAATTGCGAGCATCTTGCTCAACAACATAGTCTTGATTTTCTACCAAACCATCGAGAAGCGGAGCCACGTCCTTCCAGTCTCCAAATAGGACATTCCCTAGTTTAACAACAGATCCAGGTACAGCAGTTGCGAGTTGTCCCTCAAAGGTTACTTTAACACTGGTTTTCTTTTCAGCATTTGCGATAAATTGGATAATTTCTTGAGCGTTCATTTTTGTAGCAGTCATAGGCGCCTCCTAGTTCATTTTAATGATACCTATTCTACCAAAAAAGGCCTCAAATTTGAAGCCTCAACTATTAAAATAACCCTCTTTAATTTCTCCCCTTAGCTTCTTCTACAGACAAGAAAATCATAGGAACAATAATCAACACCATAGACAAAGCTAAAAATCCATCCATAACTAGACCAAGAAAAAGGACGCTCAGTAGAGCTGAAGAAAGGGGCTCACTAACACTCACCACTGATACAACCAAAGGAGATACAAGGGATACCGCCTTCATCGAAATAAAGAAAGCAAATGCAGTCCCGAATACAGCTATCGTTAAGCAAATCAACACACTCACAATATCTAACTGAAAAGTAATACGATAGACTGGATGGAGTAGGTTACTAAATAATCCCGCTATAATCATCCCCCAACCAACTGTCGGTATAAAGCCATATCGTTTGGCAAAAGATTGTGGCAAGATAACATTAAACATGACTCCAACTGCACTGAGCAAGCCCGTTATCAAAGCCAAGGGAGTCATAGACAGCTGCGATAAATCTCCTCTAGTAGCCATTAAAAACACACCCAGCATGGCAATCAAAACATATAGGATAGCACTAAGAGACGCCTTCTTTTTGTAAACCATTCGATTGTAAAATAGGATAAAAACTGGACTGATGAATTGTAAAATAGTCGCAGTTGTCGCATTTGAGTACTCAACGCATAGATAAAAGAAAAACTGCACAGAAAAAATCCCCAAAATAGCATAGGCTAAAAAGGGCAGGTAATTTTTCTTATCTCGCCAAATATCGACTAACTTCCTACGTAACTGAAAGGCTGATAGGATCAAAACAAGACTTCCGGCTACCAGTAAACGCATAGAAGTAATCCAGCCCGAAGATACTTTATAATGAGTAAAGAAATACTCTCCTAAAATCCCGCAAATCCCCCAGATTAAACCTGATAATAGTGAATAGATTGTCCCCTTAACAATCTTTTTCTGATATTGATTCATATATTTATTTTAACATGAAAATGAAAAAGAAAAAAGTGGCAATAGAAAAGTCCCATAAGATCTATAATGAAAAGTTACCAAACAACTCATTAGAAAGAATCATAAGGAACAACTACACTTTATCACAAAACTACTCGATATTAAAGATCCTAATATCCAAATTATGGATGCTATCAATAAGGGTAACTACTCAAAGTAACTTCCACTTTTACTAGCGGTGGAACTTAGTTTGGGAATTTAGCTGTTATCAATAGGAATACCCACAAGTAAATCATCTCTAAACTGGAATACGATGCCCCATCTTGTCCTCATTGTGGGAAGTCAAATGAAGAAATATGACTTTCAAAAACTGTCTAAGATTCCTTACCTTGAAACGACTGGTATGCCTGCTAAAATTCTGCTTAGCAAGCGTCGATTCAAGTGCTATCACTGTTCAAAAACGATAGTGGCTGAGACTTCTATCGTCAAGAGGAATCACCAAATCCCTCGTATCATCAACCAAAAGATTACTCAAAAGCTGATTGAAAAGACTTCTATGACCGATATTTCACATCAGCTAGCCATTTCAACTTCAACTGTCATTCGCAAGCTCAATGACTTTCACTTTGAGTGTAGCTTTAGCCATTTGCCTGAAATTATGCCCTTGGATGTTAAAAAAGTCAGGTGAGTGACTGTTTCAATCGGTAGATGAAGATGAGGTTCATTGCGCAAGATTTTGACAATCTCAGTATCATAGCTGTTCTTGAGGGTAGAACACAAACTGTCATCCGAAATAACTTTCTTCGCTACCATAGAGCTGTTCGCTGTCAGGTAAAAATTATTACTATGGATCTGTTTAGTCCTTATTATGACTTGGTTAAACAGCTTTTTCCAAAAGCAAGAATTGTACTTGATTGCTTACACATTGTTCAACATCTAAGCCATGCTATGAGTCGTGTTCGTGTTCAAATCATGAATCAATTTGAACGAAAATCTCATGAATACAAGGCTCTCAAGCGATACTAGAAGCTCATTCAGCAGGATAGTCGTAAATTGAGTGATAAACGTTTTAATCTCCCTACTTTTCGTATGCACTTGACTAATAAAGAAATTCTAAACAAGCTTTTGAGCTATTCAGAAGACTTGAAACACCACTATCATCTCTATGACTCTTGCTTTTTAACTTTCAGAATAAGGAACCGGATAAATTTTTCGGACTCATTGAGGACAATCTAAAGCAGGTTCATCCTCTTTTTCAGACTGTCTTTAAAACCTTTCTCAAGGGCAAAAAGAAAATTGTCAACGCCCTTCAACTCCCCTTTTCCAACGCAAAATTGGAAGCAACGAATAATCTCATCAAACTTATCAAGCGCAATGCCTTTGGTTTTCGGAACTTTGGAAACTTCAAAAAACGGATTTTTATCGCTCTGAATATCAAAAAAGAAAGAACTAAATTTGTCCTTTCTCGTGCTTAGCTTTTCATCAACCCACTACAGTTGACAAAGAGCCAATTAAAAAAGAGAGAAGCAAACTGATTCTCTCTTAATGTATATAATATCTAGTTAAACAAAAAAAGATACGCTTACGTATCTCTGTAATGAATCGGGAAGACAGGATTCGAACCTGCGACACCTT
>NZ_KV831016.1:0-75766 GCF_001836965.1 Streptococcus sp. HMSC063B03
TTACTATTATACAGACTTTTTCACCTTTGTCAACACCTTTTTAAAACTTTTTTAATTAATTTTACCACTGCTTCAGTTCGAGCGGTGTGTGGGAACATATCGACCGACTGAATATAATGGATATCATAGACTTCCACTAACCTTACCAAATCACGAGCCAAGGTCGAAACATTGCAAGAAATATAGACCATTTTTTCTGGTACATAGGTAAGAATAGTATCTAATAACTTATCATCCAGACCTGTACGTGGTGGGTCAACAATCAGAGCATCTGCTCGGTAGCCTTCCTTGTACCAACGAGGAATAATCTCTTCTGCCGTTCCAGATTCATAATGAGTATTGTCAAATCCCATTCTTTTAGCATTTCGCTTGGCATCTTCAATAGCTTCTGGAATAATATCCATACCTCTGAGTGTTTTTACTTTCTTTGCGAAGGCAAAACCAATTGTTCCAACTCCACAATAAGCGTCAATCAAATGGTCTTCTTTACTAACATCCAGCGCTTTTACTGCCTCGTTATAAAGAACTTCTGTTTGTTCAGGATTTAGTTGATAGAATGCTCGAGGGGATAGTGAAAATTCATAATCGAGAACACCTTCTTGAATACTCTCTTCTCCCCAGATAATCTCTGTCTTTTCACCATAAATCTCACTGGTTTTAGCTGTATTTGTATTCACAGCTACTGTCACAATCTCTGGAAAAACTTTAATTAAATCTTTTACTAGTTGGGTTAAATTAAGCTGACGATTTGTAACAATAATAATCTGAACCTGTCCAGTCTTTCTTGCTCGTCTGACCATTATCGTTCTAACACCTAGAACTTTTCTCTCATCCGTGATTGGAATCTGGTGATAAGTAAGTAATTCTGCTAGACGATTAGCAATCACTTGGGTTTCCTTGTCTTGTACCAGGCAGTCTTTCAACTCTACTAAATAGTGAGAGTTTTGTGCATATAAGCCCGCCTTAACCTGATTCTTAAATTTTCGAGTCTGAAATTGTAACTTAGCTCGGTAATATTTTGGTTCCTGCATTCCAATAGTTGGACGGATTTCATAGTTTTCATATCCTGCAGGAGCAAATTTTTTCAGCGCTTGGTGAAGTAAGTCCGTCTTGAACTCTAGCTGCTTATCATAATGCAGGTGCATGATTTGGCAGCCTCCGCACTCATTGTAAATAGTACATGCTGGCACAACACGGAATTTAGACTTCTTGTTAACCTTCAGTAATTTTGCCTCAACAAAGTTACGTTTAATAGAAGTAATCTGACAATAGATATCTTCTCCTTTGAGTGCACCAGGCACAAAGACTAAGGTTTTTTGATAAAAGCCGATTCCCTCACCATTAATTCCCATGCGCTTGATTTTTAATGGTATTTTTTGTTTCACTTTCAGATTCATACCCCTATCTTATCACATTTTGAGTTATAATAGAACTATGAAAATCACAAAACTTGAAAAGAAAAAAAGACTCTATCTGATGGAGCTTGATAATGGAGATAAATGCTACATTACTGAAGATACTATTGTTCGTTTTATGTTATCAAGAGATAAGGTGATAAGCGAAGAAGAATTGAAAGAGATTCATGATTTTACCCAATTTTCTTACGGTAAGAATCTAGCTCTCTACCACCTATCCTTTAAAGCGCGCACTGAAAAAGAAGTCAGAGAATATCTGAAAAAATACGATATTGATGAAAACATCCTTTCTCAAGTCATTATTAATCTAAAAAAAGATAAGTGGATTAATGATGCCCAGTACGCTTATGCTATCATCAATGCCAATCAACTTTCAGGAGACAAGGGGCCTTATGTACTGACTCAGAAACTAACACAAAAAGGGATTTCAAAATCCACTATAGAAGAGATACTGAAAGAATTTGATTTTTCTGAAGTTGCTCAACGTGTAGCTAATAAACTATTGAAAAAATATGAGGGAAAACTTCCAGCTCGTGCCTTGCAAGATAAGATTATCCAGAACTTGACTAACAAGGGATTTTCTTACTCTGATGCTAAAAGTGCCTTTGACCAGTTGGATAGTCAAGTTGACCAAGAAACGACTCAGGAACTCATCTTCAAGGAACTTGATAAGCAATATGCCAAGTATGCACGAAAATATGAAGGATACGAACTTAAACAGCGTTTAACCCAAGTTTTAGCACGAAAAGGCTACGATTTTTCGGATATAGCAAGCGCTCTCAGAGAATATCTTTAATATTTTCATGTAAAATTCACAGATTTTAGGTAATTTTATGGTACAATAGTAAACGATAAACTTATAAATTGTAGAAAGTTGGTTAGTTATGAAGCTTCCAAAAGAAGGCGACTTTATTACAATTCAAAGTTATAAGCATGATGGGAGTCTCCACCGAACTTGGCGGGACACCATGGTACTAAAAACAACAGAAAACGCCATTATTGGTGTCAACGATCATACACTGGTTACCGAAAGTGATGGTCGTCGTTGGGTCACTCGAGAACCGGCTATTGTTTACTTTCACAAGAAATATTGGTTTAATATCATTGCCATGATTCGCGATAATGGAATTTCCTACTATTGCAATATGGCTAGCCCCTACTATCTGGATGAAGAAGCACTGAAGTATATTGATTACGATTTGGATGTTAAAATTTTTACAGATGGAGAGAAACGTCTCTTGGACGTTGAGGAGTATGAGCGTCACAAACGCAAAATGAATTATTCTGATGACTTGGACTATATTTTAAAAGAACATGTCAAAATTCTTGTTGATTGGATTAACAATGGACGAGGTCCTTTCTCGGAAGCCTATGTAAACATTTGGTACAAGCGCTATGTAGAACTAAAGAATCGGTAAAGTTGTCAAACTGGGGTTAAGACCCCGGTTTTTTTATTTTAAAAACCCAGCTTTACAGCTGGGCTTATCCTTATATATCTAATTTTGTAACTGTAAATTTGATATGGGAATAGTCTTTTTCAACATCCTTATCCAGCAAGAAAGCTGTGGCATCTTTCTTAACCTGAACCAAATCAATATTCTGAGCCTGGGCTGCATAGACGCATCCACAATAACATTGACGATAGATATCATACTCTTCACACATCTCTACCGAACGTTTGTAGCCTTGATTTTTCTTGAAATCACTGGGAAGATAGTGAGTGGTATAAATCTTTTGCACATCGATTCCTATGCTGTTAATGGTTTGGGAATTCTTATGAGGACTGATGGTCAAGGCTGAGCCAAAGTAGTCAAATCCCAAGTCCATAGCCACTTGTGCTGTCTTATCCAGGCGGTAGTCAAAGCAAACCTTGCAACGGTCGCCACCTTCAGGCTCTTCTTCCAGTCCTCTAACTAACTTACGATATTCATTTGGTTCGTAGGGAGCTTCTAGATACTGGACCGTATTTCCTGTCCTCTCATTGAAATCACTGACAAATTTCTTGGTGACGTAAGCCCGCTTATGGTATTCTGCCTTGGGATGGATATTGGAATTAGCAAAATAGATAGTCACATCTGCATACTTAGTCAAATATTCTAGGGTATAGGTACTGCAAGGGGCACAGCAAACATGCATGAGAATGGTTGGCCGTTGCTCATTTTTCTCCCATACTTGGACCATCTTCTGCATGACACGGTCATAATTAATCTTCTGATTGGGGTTCATCTTGCTCAGAATCTCTTCTACATCGATCATGTTTTTCTCCTTTTTCTAGTCTTATTTTATCATATAAGTTAGGAGAGCTCAAATCAATTTAGAAATGAACATCATAAAAAGGAGGAATAGGCATTCCCTCCTTTTGTGTTTTCTATAGAAAGCTTACATCATACCGCCCATCATGCTTGGATCCATTGCTGGAGCTGGGGTCACTGGTTCTGGTTTATTTGCTACGACTGCTTCTGTAGTCAAAATCAAGCTGGCTACAGATGCTGCATTTTGTAGAGCTGAACGACTCACTTTAACTGGGTCGATGATTCCCTCTTCAATCATGTTAACCCACTCTCCAGTTGCTGCGTTGAAGCCTGTACCAAGCTCAGCATTTTTCAAGCGATCGATAACGATTGAACCTTCAAATCCTGCATTGTGGGCAATTTGACGGACTGGTTCTTCCAATGCACGGAGAACAATATTGCGACCTGTTGCTTCGTCTCCTGTCAATTCCAAATCAGCCACGGCTGGGATAACATTTACAAGGGCTGTTCCACCACCTGCAACGATTCCTTCTTCAACAGCTGCACGAGTAGCGTTGAGGGCATCTTCAATGCGGAGTTTCATTTCTTTCAACTCAGTTTCAGTTGCAGCGCCGACCTTGATAACCGCTACACCACCTGACAATTTCGCCAAGCGTTCTTGTAATTTTTCACGGTCAAATTCAGAAGTTGTGGTTTCGATTTGAGACTTGATAACTGCAACACGGTGAGAAATGGCTTCAGGATTTCCAGCACCTTCTACGATAACAGTGCTATCTTTGTCTACAGTTACTCTCGCTGCTTGGCCAAGCGCTCCAATTGTCGCATCTTTCAACTCAAGACCAAGGTCTTCTGTGATAACTGTTCCACCTGTCAAGATGGCGATATCTTCGAGCATGGCTTTACGACGATCACCAAAACCAGGTGCCTTAACTGCTACTACGTTGAAGGTCCCACGAATCTTGTTCAAAACAAGAGTTGGAAGGGCTTCGCCATCCACATCATCCGCAATAATCAAGAGTGGACGATTGCTTTGGAGAATACTTTCTAGAAGTGGCAAAATTTCTTGGATATTTGAAATCTTCTTGTCTGTAATCAAGATATATGGATTTTCAAGGTCAGCCACCATTTTTTCGCTATCTGTTACCATGTACTGTGAAAGATAACCGCGGTCAAACTGCATTCCTTCCACAACTTCAAGTTCTGTTTCCATACCACGTGACTCTTCAATGGTGATAACTCCGTCTTTACCAACTTTTTCCATGGCTTCAGAGATGTATTCACCGACTTTTTCAGAACGAGAAGAGACGGCGGCAACCTGAGCGATAGCTTCTTTATTGGCAACAGGGATGGCGTTGTTTTTCAAAGCTTCTACTGCTGCTGCAACTGCTGTTTCAATCCCACGACGAATTCCGATTGGATTGGCACCTGCTGTGACGTTTTTGATTCCTTCGCGGACAATTGCTTGGGTCAAGACTGTTGCAGTTGTCGTTCCGTCACCTGCGATATCGTTGGTTTTTGAAGCTACTTCTGATACCAATTTGGCACCCATATTTTCAAAATGGTCTTCCAATTCGATTTCTTTGGCAATAGTTACACCGTCATTTGTGATGAGTGGTGAACCAAATGATTTTTCAAGAACGACATTACGACCTTTTGGTCCCAAGGTTACTTTAACAGTGTCTGCAAGGATATCGACACCACGAACCATAGCTGAACGGGCATCTGATGAAAATTTAATTTCTTTTGACATACTTACTTTCTCCTTCTATTCTTCAATGATAGCCAAGATGTTAGCTTCTCCTACGATGATGTACTTTTCATCGCCATCTTTGACATCAAGGCCTGCATGGGCTTCAACTAATACACGGTCTCCAACTTTAACACTTGGAGCCACTAAGTCACCGTTCAAGGTACGAACACCTTGTCCTGTAGCCACAACTTGAGCTGTTTTTGTTTTTTCTTGAGCTGAACCTGCAAGGACAAAGCCTCCAACAGTTTGTTCTTTTTCTTCGATTTTCAAGACCACACGGTCTCCTAATGGTTTCAACATCTGATTTCCTCCATGATGAGATAAAAATTATTAGCACTCTTTACACACGAGTGCTAATTCATAATTCTATTGTATCACTTGGTCAGAAATAGTCAAGGAAAAAGTCTGACTTTCTCAAGATAAAAAGCCTGAGACCAACTCAGACTTTTTAATGCTTAAAATGGTAGTTCTTCCTCTTCCAAAACCAAGTCCGCTAAGTCTTGGCCTGCGTTATTTTCACGCATGGCACGTTGGGCACGACTTTCCAGAAGTTGGAATCCTGTAACAAGTACTTCGGTCACGTAGTTCATTTGACCATTTTTCTCAAAACGACGGGTACGCAATTCCCCATCAACGGAAATGAGACTACCTTTAGTTGCGTAGCTTGCCAAAGTTTCTGCTAGTCTACCCCAAAGAACCATATTGACAAAATCAGCTTCACGCTCCCCATTTTGGTCTTTGTAACGACGGTTCACAGCGATAGTTGCTCGCGCTACCGACTTGTCATTGTTGGTTTTGTGCAATTCTGGTGTAGACGTCAAGCGTCCGATTAAGATAACTTTATTATACATATTTTTTCCTCCTACTTATCTATTCGTAGGAAATCAAAAAAAGTTACAGAAATTTGTAACTTTTCGAGAAAATTTTTTATTTTTTATGAACCATGAAACCTGTCGCCTGTTGATTGGCCATAATGGTCATATCTGTAATCTGAACACGACGAGGTTGACTAGTCACATAGACTACTGTGTCTGCAATATCCTGAGCTTGCAAAGCTTCTATTCCTTGGTAAACGGACGCAGCTCGTTCTTTATCACCGTGAAAACGTACCATCGAAAAATCTGTTTCGACAATTCCAGGCTGAATGGTTGTCACCTTGATATCTGTTGCGATGGTATCAATTCGCAGACCATCTGAAAAGGTCTTAACTGCTGCCTTGGTAGCTGAATAAACTGCTGCACCTGCATAAGCATAAATTCCTGCGGTTGAGCCCATATTGATGATATGTCCTTGATTGGCTTTTACCATTGCTGGCAAAAAACAGCGAGTGACTGCCATCAAACCTTTGACATTGGTATCCAACATGGTCAGCATATCCAACTCTTCATAGTTTTGATATGGAGCCAAGCCTAGAGCCAGACCGGCGTTATTAACCAAGATGTCAATCTTCCCTATCGTTTCTAGAATACTGGAGCAAACAGTCTTCACCATAGTCATATCCGTGACATCTAGTGGAAAGGTCCAGACGGTTTGATTTGGAAAGACTTCTGCAAACTCCGCCTTAAGGACTTCGAGTCTATCTGTCCGTCGTCCAGTTAGAACGACATTCTCACCTTGCTCCAGATAAGCACGCGCAATCGCTTCACCAATTCCTGATGTCGCTCCTGTAATCACAACATTTTTTGCCATCTTATTTCCTTCTAGCTGGTCTATCAGATACTAACAACTTCTTAGGCAGTCCAGTGCTTAGCTGGATCAAATGGAGTTCCGACAACTTGGTCTTCTGATAATTCAATAATACCACGTTTTTGCGGAGCATTTGGCAGATGCAATTCACGAGGACTGCACATCATTCCAAAACTCTTTTCACCACGAAGTTCGCCTGGGAAAATAAGATTGCCTTTTGGCATCATAGCTCCCGGAAGAGCCACAATGGTTTTCAAACCGACACGCGCATTAGGAGCCCCTGCAACGATTTGTACTGTCTTGTCACTTGCGACTGCAACTTGGCAGATGTTGAGGTGGTCACTATCTGGATGGGCTACCATCTCAACGATTTCACCAACAACAAACTTAGGTTCCTTGTCATTAACAATTTCTTCTGCAAAGCCTTCTGCCTGCAATTCTTGGTTCAAACGAGCGACTTGCTCATCTGTCAAAAAGACTTGACCGCGCTCTGCAATTTCAAACAAACTTGAAACTTCGAAAATATTCCACGCCACTGTTTCCCCATTACCTTTGAGGAAAACACGAGCTACCTTGCCTTTGCGTTCTACATCCAGTTTGGCATCTCCGCTATTTTTCACGATGATCATAAGGACATCACCGACATGTTCTTTGTTATATGTAAAAATCATTGTTTCTATTTTCTCCTATTTCAGTCCTGCTAAAAAGTCATTAATTTGTTGCTTGCTTTTACGGTCGCGATTGACAAAACGGCCAATTTCCTTGTCCTTTTCTAGAACAACAAGGCTAGGGATTCCATATACATCCCAGAGTTTGGCCAAATCCATATACTGGTCTCTATCCACTCGAATAAAGGTAAACTCTGAATTGCTCTCCTCAATTTCTGGCAAGGCAGGATAAATATAACGGCAATCGCCACACCAGTCCGCCACAAAAAGAAAGACCTTCTTCCCATCTTTTTCTACTAAAGATGCTAATTCTTCTAAACTTGCTGGTTGTATCATAAGACTTCCTCCTCATAGACTAGGTCTTCATTTTCATAGACAAAGGTATAATGACGGCCATCCTCAAAAATGACGCCACCAACCAAGTTCTCTAGACTGCTTTCATAGACTTGAACATAGAGGGTCGCAATTTCCCCCATGTCTGAAAAATGGTCTCGTACAATCGCTGTCAACTCTTCCTGAGTCTTCATGAGCTTACGGTCATCTGCAACTTTTTTCGTAGCAAGGGCAAGGCTCCCAATACCAAGTAGAGCCAGACCTGCCATCCACATTTTTTTAGCTTTCATACCATTCATTTTAACACAAAAAAGGCTTTAGGACAAATGAGGAAGCAGCAGAAACGCAACTAAAAAGCCTCTTCCTTTAAGGAAAAGGACTTCTTATACTCAATGAAAATCAAAGAGCAAACTAGGAAGCTAGCCGCAGGTTGCTCAAAACAGTGTTTTTAGATTGTGGATAGAACTGACGAAGTTAGCTCAAAACACTGTTTTGAGGTTGTGGAAGACGCTCACGTGGTTTGAAGAGATTTTCGAAGAGTATTATTCTTATTGCCAGGCACCTGAGTTGCCAACGTAGTAACCATCAGGTGTATAGGTATTGCGAAGCATCTTACCTGATGAAGCTAGATAATACCACTTACCATTGTCTTTGACCCAATCATTCGCAATCATGGCACCAGAAGAACTTACATAATACCATTCTCCCTTGTCATAAACCCAAGTGCTTGCTTTCATGGCTCCTGAAGCTGATAAATAGTACCACTTGCCTTGGTCGTAAAGCCAGTCACTCGCAATCATGGCTCCTGATGATTTAAAGGCATACCAGTTGCCACCTTGATAGAGCCAAGTTTGATTGAACATGACTCCTTTATCGTTCATAAAGTACCAAGTTCCCTTGTCCTTAACCCAATCCTTCTGCACTAATTGACCTTGTTTTTGATAGTACCAGTTTTGGTTTGATTTTAGCCAACTTTCTGCTTTTACAATCGGATAAAGTTCTTTGAAAGATCCTCCATCATCATATTTATGACTGATAGATTTTGGTTTTTCTAGCTTCAACTTGTCATTATCATAATTTGCCCAAGCAAAAACTTTTTGACCATTAACAGTCTCTGGTAAGGCAGCAGTGTAAGTCTTGGTTTGATAATCCCATTTAGCATCGAGGTAGGTGTATTGATCATTTAATTCTTCAATACGATAGTAACCTCTCTTTCCACTATCATTATGAATATCATCCACAACTTTCGTTGACCAAATCTTCACTTCATTTCCGCTCTTAGCCTCGACCTTGATATCTCCTCTATAGCCATATGGAACATAGAAATTCAGGTAACGCCCCTCTACGCCCATCATAGACTTGTCCTTTTCTTGACCTAGGAAATTGACAGTTTGATCTTGACCATCGAGACTAACAGTCCACTCGATTTTCTCGGTTTTTGGCAAATCCAAGACTTTGATATCCACTTCATGACCATTGTTAAACCGAAGAATCTTGCCATCTTGATACTGCACTCCACACTTAACAACCCATTCTTCTTTAAGCTCAAATGCCTGCCCTGAATGTGGAAAAGCCAGTAAAGCTAGACCAGCTAGAGACAAACCAAATAATGTGATTTTTTTCATTGTAGTTCCTCCTTAGTTGTTATTATGTTAATTATATCACTATATTTTTGTTTTGCAACTCATATCCTAAATATGCAAGCAAAAAACCTCTGAGATTCTTCTCAAAGGTTATAATCTAGCTAATTGCTGTTCTCAACTGCTGCAGTGACAAAGGCAGTGTAGAGTTCTTCTGGTCGGTTTGGACGGCTTGAAAGTTCAGGGTGATACTGACAAGCCACAAAGAATTTATTTTCAGGAATTTCCACAATTTCGACCAAACGATTGTCTGGAGAAACTCCTGAGAAGACAAAGCCTGCTGCCTCAAACTGCTCACGGAAGGCGTTGTTAAACTCATAACGGTGACGGTGGCGGCGTTGCACCACTTCTTGATTGTGGTAAGCAGCTGCTGCCTTAGAGCCACGTTTCAACTTAGATGGATAAAGCCCCAAACGAAGGGTTCCACCCATATCCTCAACATCAATCTGATCACGCATGATATCAATGATAGGGTATTTTGTTTCTGGTGCAAGTTCTGCGGAATTGGCGCCCTCAAGCCCTAAAACGTTACGAGCAAACTCGATACAAGTCAACTGCATTCCCAAGCAGACACCCAACATTGGAACATCATTTTCACGCGCATAGCGAATGGCTTGGATTTTCCCTTCAGTACCACGCTGGCCAAAACCACCTGGTACGATGATTCCGTCCGCATCAGACAAAAGCTCTGCCACATTCTCTGCTGTCACATCATTGGCATTGATCCAATTGATTTTAACTTCTGCATCATTGGCATAACCAGAGTGTTTCAAGGCTTCGACCACTGAGATGTAGGCATCTTGCAACTCCACATACTTACCAACAAGGGAAATCTTGACTTGTTTCTTGAGGTTCATGACCTTGTCCACCATAGCTGACCATTCTGTCATATCTGCTACTGGTGCGTCTAATTTCAAATGGTCACAGACAATTTGGTCCATACCTTGTGCCTGCAAGTTCAGTGGAATTTGGTAAAGATGTTCAACATCTAAAGACTCGATAACAGCCTCTGGTGCCACATCACAGAACTGGGCCAGTTTGTTTTTAATTCCTTGACCAGCTGGCTCTTCTGTACGAATAACCAACATATTTGGCTGGATTCCCAATCCACGCAATTCTTTGACAGAGTGTTGTGTTGGTTTGGTTTTCATTTCACCAGCTGCCTTGAGGTATGGAAGCAGGGTTGTATGGATATACATGACATTATCCGCACCCACATCCGCCTTCATCTGACGAAGGGCCTCTAGGAATGGCAAGGACTCGATATCCCCGACAGTTCCACCAACCTCTGTGATAATGACATCAGAGTCAGTCGTTAGAGCAGCACGCTTGATTTTTTCTTTCAAAGCATCTGTAATATGAGGAATGACTTGAACAGTTGCCCCAAGGTATTCTCCACGACGTTCCTTACGAAGCACTTCACTGTAAATTTTACCAGTTGTCACGTTAGAATATTTGTTCAGATTGATATCGATGAAGCGTTCATAGTGACCCAAGTCCAAATCAGTCTCAGCTCCGTCATCTGTCACAAAAACTTCCCCGTGCTGATAAGGACTCATAGTTCCCGGATCGATATTGATATAAGGGTCAAATTTTTGAATGGTTACTTTGAGACCACGATTTTTCAAGAGACGGCCCAGACTTGCTGCCACAATCCCTTTCCCAATAGACGATACCACACCACCAGTTACAAAAATATATTTCGTAGACATAGATTCCTCTTTCTAAAATGCTCAAGGTCTTGTCAACTACAAGGGGACATAGAAAACAAGACCCTACTAATAAGAATAATCTGGAACGACCGCACCAGATTCACAACTAAAATACAAGAAGATAACTTCTTGAAAAAACAAAAATAGCTCCCTAAGAACTAGGGAGCTCCGACCTCTAAAAGAGGTGCCCGAACAATATGATACCTAAAAATAGGATAATTGTCAATAGCTAACTTTTATTCCTCGACGTTTTCAGTATCATCATCTGAAAACTCGTCGTCTTCTTCGTTGAGATCCACATCTTCACCCAAGTCATCTGGGGCGATTTCGTTGATTTCTGCATCGTAAGCTTCCACTTCATTTTTCTCATCATCTGGATTTTCATCATCGTATGAAAGAGCTGGATCTGCTTCGTATGCATCTTCGTCTTCTGGATCATCTGCATTGTAGTCAATAGCATCTGAATCGCCATCCATGAAGGCATTGACGCGTTTTTTCTTAGCTTTTGGTGCTACTTCATCGTCGTCATTTTCTTCAAGAGCAATGATTTCTTCGTCGATTTCGTCCACACCATACCATGAACGAAGACCCCATTTGTTGTCTCCAAGTGAGATGAAGCTACCGTCAAAGTTCAACTCTGTGTAGAACAAAGGCAAAGCTTCACGGATATCGCTATTTGATGTTCCAAGGTAGTTTTGAATTTCGTTTACAAGATCGCTAAAATGCATCTCATGGTCGCGACCACGAAGTTCCAAGATAGCACGCGCCACCTCAATCATAGATAGTTCACTTTTTTCTTGCCCAGCAAATACTTCTAATTCCAAAGCGTTTCTCCTCATTTTTACTACTATCGCCAGAGCGAACAAACTCTGACCTCATTTTATCATGTACTCTTTATTGTACGATAATTTTGAGGAATAGTCAAAGGTTAAATGGGGGAAAGTAACAGGACTTTTGATTTTTTTGCTACCCAGCCGATGGAGTCAATTAGTGGGATAAATTAAAAATAGATAAACAAACTAGATTCGATACATAGTAAGTTGTTTTCTAATTCTCATCGCTAATTCCCATTGCATAGAAGTAATAACGTAATCAACAGAAGAGGCAGATATATCATTATTTCTGATACCGAAAACAAGGAACTATAAAATTTAACCTTGGCTTTGTATTGTATAATATTCATTGACAAATCTGATTCTTCAGTCACGTTAACTATTATATCGTTATATAATTTTCTAAAAAGACGTTCTTGCCATAAATAGTATGAATCTAAGACCCAAAAAAATATTATTGGAATAAGATAAATAATCATATTATTTCTAAAATTATCTTTTTGTAAAAAAACAAATAATCCAACTAATACTGTAATAGTCCAACCCTTAATTGCAAATGAATTTTGCGCCATCCGACTAATCGTTGACTGAACTATATCTATGTGTTTTAATTTTGATTCTTTCATAGTATTATCTCCCTATTATTTATTTTGCAATCAAATGAACTTTCATCAATAATAACTCCATTATTATTTTCAAAATAATTCCTATTTTCTTCAAAAGACCTAATCTCTTTATTAAACATTGAGCAAATAGAATCTACCAACGCATACAAAACTCTAAAGTGATTTTCTGTTGTAAACGCTCTGTTGTCTTCTTTATCTAAATAAATACTAGGATACGTGCTGGAGATATTCAAAGGCGGTTCAGGATTGGTTTTTCCAGCTTTAATAATTCCATGCTTAGTCTTAACAACCCAACCGGCTCCTATTTCCTGTAAAACCCCAGGTCTTTTAGAAGAACTGTCAGAGTATACATATAGCACATAAATTTCTTTCTTTGAATAACTCTTAATAAAAAATTCTCTAAGATATTCGAAAACATCTAGTCCATATGGCACAACTGAATTGTAACTAGGATCACTTGTATAAATAATTTCATCTGAAGAGAATCCATTCAACAATAATAAGCCATATAAAATATTGTTTAATAGCTGATCACTTCTAGTATGACTAATTAAAATTTTTCTACTATCTTGATCTGTCGCGATTTTTTTAATTCCCAAATCTGTAAAAATCTTTTCTGCATCTCTTTTGTTAAAACTCTGAGTTTGGATAACCTTTTCCATATACTCAATTGACGTCTCTACCTTTTTAGATAACAATTCCTCTTCTTTTATTTTTTTCTCCTTTTTACTTTTTTCAGAATTTTTATTTTTAGCTTTAATTGCCTTTTCTTTCAATTGTAAAACTTGGGTAAGGAGCTTTTTAGCCTCTGCAAGGAAAATTTGAAATCTGATATCATCAGTTTTATACCCTTGCCTGTTGCTTAATGCCATGTCAGGTAAATTAGTTTCCTCAAATTCATCAACATACAATTGACCTACAACATAAACTTCATTCAGTCGATTTTGTCCAATTTCATTTAATATATTAAATTGACCCAGTTTTCCATTTGAATAAATCGCTAGAAAATTATCAGGAAAATCCGAAGATTCTTTTGCTTTTAATCCTCTGGTTGTATGGTATGTCCCAATCCAACCTTCTATCTTCAATTCTCTATTTTCTTGCTCTCCTTGATTGTTATTTATTTTATAAGAAAGAGTTCGAGGTGGTTCTTTTTTCAGATTATTTTTTGCATACTTTGGTGCAGCCTTTTCAAATTTATCTAAAATAGTATACTTATCCTCTCCTAACAACAATAGAGAATCTAACGATGTCGCCAATGAATCCACGAAATTATCTAATTTTTTATTAATACCATCTTTTCCCTTGATATGGAGTACAAATGGATTTTTAGGATTTGAACTTAACTGAGGGAAAAACTTAGCTAGATTATTTTTTACTGTTATTGTCGTAGCAGGTAGATTGAATTCAGAATTCAACATCTCAATCCTAGTTCCTGACTCAGAAATATTTGAAAATGTGATTTCTGATTCTAAGATTGGACGAAGTTTACCATCTTTGGGGACATTTCTTGTTAAGACAAAACCAGATAATTCACCATTTGATTTAGTTTTTACATTAACCTCAGTTGAAACAGCCAAAGCCGCAAGTTTACCTATTCCTTTTCTTCCCATTTTTGGCCTGTGAAATTTCTTACTTTTAGCATCTATTTCACTCACTCTCGTAGTTTTTGCAACCTCAAGATATCTATTTAAAGTTTCATCATAAGTCATTCCTTGACCATCGTCTTCAATAATAATAGAATCTCCAGATAAATCTACCCAAACATTTTCCGCATCAGCATCATAGCTATTAGCAATTAACTCAGCTAAAATATAATAAATATTTGTATATAAACTTGGTCCCAATAATTCCAATATTTCTGGGCTTATCCGAATAGGGTACTCTTTTTCAAAAGTCATTTATTTCCTCCAAATGTCTAAGTATACTCTTACCAATCACTTCTCCTAATTTTGGAGGTACTGCATTACCTATTTGTAATGCCACTTGAGATATTGGATAATTACTTCCTTTTTCAGGATTTACAAACTTATAATTTAATGGGAAAGTCTGTAAAAGTGCTCCTTCACGTAGACTTAAAGCCCTATCTTGTTCCGGATGACCAAATCTTCCGTTCCCTATTCCAGGAAACTGAGTAGTAATAGTATTAGCTGGTTTATCCCATTCTAAACGACCATAAACTGAACTAAATGACTTTCCACTCTCTTTCTTATATGCTTCTAAAAGAAGCTCATCATCCCAATCTCTCCATGTTCCTCCTGGTTTAGATTGTCTAATTCTTCTTAAGTTTAAATCTGACAAATTTCTACTTCTATGTAGTGGATCATGTTCATAAGTCTCCCCTGCTTTTATTTCAGGTAGTTTTCCTATAGTATCCCTCAGAGTAATATAAGTGTCGGAATCGAACTCTGGTTCAATAAATGAAATATCTCCAAATTTTGATGCAAGCAAAAGTAACCGTTTTCTCATTTGTGGTACTCCATAGTCTGGAGCATATACTACTCTATAACTAACCTTATAGCCATTCTTTTTCAATAGGCTTTGAAAACGATGGAATACTTCTCTTTTTTGAATTTGCGGAACATTTTCCATTGACACAATATCTGGTTTTACAAGTTCAACTTGTTTACCAAAACAATCCAAAAGGTCCATCTTCTTTATTGTATTCTTATTATTCTGATATTTATGACTGTACGTTGAAAATGGTTGACAAGGAGCACAACCAATCAGTACTTTTATGTCAGTATCTGATGGATATAACCCTAAAATTTCATCGTCTTCAATTGCATTAATATCCTTTAAAATAAATTTTGCATCATTGTTGTACTCGTAAGCAAACTTACTTTTTTCATCAATATCATACCCAGCCACAACATTGATACCTGCCTGCTGAATGCCATACGTTAGACCGCCTACACCGCAAAATAAATCAACTGCATTTATTTTCATATCGGCCTCCCTTTTTGTTTTTACCCTTAATTCTACCATAAATCAACTAAAAAAGCAGTTCTGATATTAGCTTAATTATCAGAATCTGCTTAATGTTTATTTATTTAACGAGTTTCTTCATCTCATCAATACGTGCTACGGTCGCATCGTATTTAGCTTGGTAATCGGCTTGTTTGTCGCGTTCTTTTTGGACGACTTCTGGTTTGGCGTTGGCTACGAAGCGTTCGTTAGAGAGCTTCTTGCCGACCATGTCCAGTTCTTTTTGCCATTTAGCCAGTTCCTTGTCGAGACGAGTGAGTTCTTCTTCGACATTGAGGAGGTCAGCCAGTGGCAAGTAGATTTCTGCTCCTGTGATGACGCTTGACATAGCCAGTTCAGGCGCAGGGATAGTTGATGCGATTTCCAAGTGTTCTGGATTTGTGAAGCGTTTGATGTAGTTAACATTGCTATTAAAGAAGGCTTCCAAATCGCTATCGCTTGTCTTAACAAGGATTGTGATTGGCTTGCTTGGTGCAACGTTTACTTCCGCACGCGCATTACGAACAGCACGGATCAAGTCTTTGAGGCTTTCTACACCAGTGTGAGCCGCAAGGTCTTCAAAGGCTGGGTTAACAGTTGGGTATTCCGCTGTAACGATAGAGCCTTCTGAGATTTGTCCAAAGATTTCCTCTGTCACGAATGGCATGATTGGGTGAAGGAGACGAAGGATCTTGTCCAGAGTGTAAAGGAGAACAGAGCGTGTGATGACTTTCTCTTCTTCATTGTCGCTATAAAGGACTTCCTTAGTCAACTCAACGTACCAGTCCGCAAATTCATCCCAGATGAAGTTGTAGAGGATGTGTCCAGCTACACCAAACTCAAACTTGTCAAAGTTTTCAGTGACTTTTCCGATGGTTTCATTGAGGTTGTGGAGAATCCAGCGATCTGTAACGTTTCCGGCTTCTTTGTTGACCACTTTTTCGACATTGGCAGTTGCTTGCTCAAGGGTCAAGCCTTCATTGTTCATGAGGATGTAGCGAGAGATGTTCCAGATCTTGTTAATGAAGTTCCATGAAGCATCCATTTTCTCATAAGAGAAGCGCACGTCTTGTCCTGGTGCAGAACCGTTTGAAAGGAACCAACGAAGGCTATCTGTTCCGTACTTATCAATAACATCCATTGGATCAATCCCGTTACCGAGAGATTTAGACATCTTGCGTCCTTGCTCGTCACGAATAAGACCATGAATCAATGCATTTTTGAATGGCGATTTGCCAGTAAATTCCAAACCTTGGAAAATCATTCGAGATACCCAGAACGGGATAATATCATAACCAGTCACCAAAGTTGATGTTGGATAATAACGTTTGAAGTCTTCTGAGTCGACATCCGGCCAGCCCATGGTAGAGAATGGCCAAAGAGCCGAACTGAACCACGTATCCAAGACATCTTCGTCCTGAGTCCAACCTTCACCTTCTGGAGCTTCTTCGCCGACATATATTTCACCCTCAGCATTGTACCAAGCAGGGATTTGGTGACCCCACCAGAGCTGACGAGAGATTACCCAGTCGTGAACATTTTCCATCCATTGGAGGAAGGTATCGTTGAAACGAGGTGGGTAGAATTCAACCTTGTCGTCTGTGTCTTGGTTGGCAATGGCATTTTTGGCCAATTGGTCCATCTTAACGAACCATTGAGTAGACAAGCGTGGTTCAACCACAACACCTGTACGTTCTGAGTGACCAACACTGTGAATACGTTTTTCAATTTTAACGAGGGCACCGATTTCTTCCAACTTGGCAACGACTGCCTTACGAGCTTCAAAACGGTCCATGCCTGCAAATTCAAAGGCCAAGTCATTCATAGTACCGTCGTCGTTCATAACATTGACTTGTGGCAAGTTGTGACGTTGACCAACTAAGAAGTCGTTTGGATCGTGGGCAGGAGTGATTTTCACGACACCAGTACCAAACTCAGGATCTGCGTGTTCGTCTCCAACGATTGGAATCAATTTATTAGCGATTGGAAGGATGACGTTTTTACCGATCAAGTCCTTGTAGCGTGGATCTTCTGGATTAACCGCAACCGCCACATCTCCAAACATGGTCTCAGGACGAGTTGTCGCAACTTCAAGGGCGCGTGAGCCGTCTTCCAGCATATAATTCATGTGGTAGAAGGCACCTTCGACATCCTTATGGATAACTTCGATATCAGAAAGGGCAGTGCGAGCTGCTGGGTCCCAGTTGATGATAAACTCACCACGGTAGATCCAGCCTTTCTTGTAAAGGTCCACAAAGACCTTGCGAACGGCTTTCGACAAGCCTTCGTCAAGAGTGAAACGCTCGCGAGAGTAGTCTACAGAGAGCCCCATCTTGCCCCATTGTTCCTTGATGGTAGTGGCATATTCGTCTTTCCATTCCCAGACTTTCTCGAGGAATTTCTCACGACCAAGATCATAGCGGGAAATGCCCTCACCACGCAAGCGCTCCTCAACCTTAGCCTGGGTCGCAATCCCCGCGTGGTCCATACCCGGAAGCCAAAGCGTGTCAAAACCTTGCATGCGTTTTTGACGGATGATGATATCCTGAAGAGTCGTATCCCAAGCGTGACCAAGGTGAAGTTTACCAGTTACGTTTGGTGGTGGAATCACGATTGAATAAGGCTTAGCCTTTTGATCTCCTGAAGGCTTGAAAACATCAGCGTCAAGCCATTTTTGGTAACGACCAGCCTCAACCTCAGCTGGATTGTATTTAGGTGAAAGTTCTTTAGACATGTGTTTGTCCTTTCTCTATTTTGTTCATTTTATTTTGAATTTGCTTAGCAGCTTCTTCTGCAGACAAATTCGTATTATTTATTTTAAGGTAGTGGTGCAACTCATTCGGTTGATGTTGGGAATTTAATTGAAGTGTTTCAGCGGTCTCTAAAATTTCTCTTTCAGATGCCTCAATATGTCGTTTTAAGGGTTTGTGCTTTAATCGATTCTCCGTTCGATTTCGATGTAAGCGCTCTTCAAGACTTGTTTCCAATTCAACAAAAAGAATCTCTTGATGATAGTCATTCAACAAATCCTGAATTTGCTTTAAATACATCAGCTGGTACTGATTTGAAAAATCAATCACGTCTGTTAAAATCACTGAACGCTGATTTCTTGCACTTGCCCCAAGGAAAGAAAAGGTGATTCCACGAACAAATTCCCACATCTCCTCTGTATAATCCTGATAGATTTCTAGTGCAAAATCGATGGCTTGATGGTTATAAAAGAGGGTAGCATCTGTCAGTCGAGATAACTCTTGACCAATCGTCATTTTTCCTGAGGCCGGAGCACCAATGATAAAAAGATGCATCAAATCACCTCCCACTCCCTCCTCAACAAGCCATATATCAGGCTGTCACAGCGGTTTCCTTGAACATCTTTACGGTCTCGGATACGAGCTTCGAGGGTAAATCCAAGTTTTTCTGCGACTCGTTTACTTTGGAGATTGTAACCAAAGCAACTCAGCTCAATCTTATGAAGACCCAATTCTTGAAAGCCTAGGTCAATCAAGGCACGCGCTGCTTCTGGTACATAGCCTCGACCCCAATAGTCTGGATGCAAGGTATAGCCAAGCTCTAGCACATCATCCGCATGGCGATGGTTGAAGTCAACAGAACCAATGACTTTATCGGTTCCTTTGACGACAATCCCATAGCCAGCTGGGAGATTTTCCTTTTGATTGCGTTCGGGAAGGATATGCTCCAGATAATAGATTTCATCTTCCAAGGTCTTGACGGGCGGAAAGCCCGCTGGGTAGGCAACCTCTGTCAAACTAGCGTAGGTATGGATATCCTCAGCATCTGCCACTGTACGAACTCGTAGGACGAGTCGTTCGGTTTCTAATCGTTCTGGTAATTCAGCTCTTGACATCCTTCTTCCTCGCTTTCTTTATGAAGCTCCCATAGGGTCAACACGGTTATCTAAATAGCGATAAACGCGCTGGTGACCGTCCCCCATAAAGTAAGTCGGTGAAAAAAGGTCATTTTTAAAATGCCCTTTCTCATCCAAGAGTTCAGAATCAGCAAGTCGCTCGATAATCTTGGCAAAGATATGACAGATTCCATCTTCCTCGATAATTCTATCAACTTGACATTCTAACACGACTGGACAGGCCTCTAAAATCGGTGCCTGAGTCCGTTCAGAAATCTCGTAGTCTATCCCCAGGTGTTTCAATTTCTCTCGATGACTGATAAAACCAGCCTGCTCCATCTCGAGCATGAGATTTTCATCAGGGATATTCACAGTAAACTTCTGGTAATGCTTGATTTGCTCAGCCGCATTTTCCTCAGCTCCGACACCGATGACTAGCCAATCCCCCAGACTATAAGAGGAACTGCAGGTCGTTATATTGTGTCCAAAATTCTGGTCCTGATACCCCAAAATGAAGATAGGAAAACCATAATAGAGTTTACTTGTTTTAAAAGATTGCTTCATAACAACCCCCTTTGACTAAGACGCAAAAGAAAATCCCTGCCATCTACATGACAGGGACGAATGTGTTTATCCGCGGTACCACCCAATTTCGGGCAACGCCCGCAACTCTTGTCTTTAAAATAAAAAGACAGTAATATTTCATTTTTCATCCATCAGCAACCAGTTTTGACACATTTGTAGACTTCTCAGCACCGCCACTTTCTGTAAAATGTGGGATTCAAAACACCTCTGATGGCTTTATTGTAGCAAGATTTTTTCGGAAATGCAAGGAACAAGAAAAATTACTTGAACTTGATGCCGTTTTCTTTCAATTTCTTGATGGTAGCTGGGCCGATTCCTTTCAAGGCAAGGAGTTCTTTTTCAGTCCAGTTTTTGAAATCTGAAGCAGACTTGATTCCTTCATCATAGAAAGTTTTGGCACGGTCAAGTGGAAGTCCACCCAAGTTTGCTGCAAAATCTTCTACAGAATTGGCTACTTTTTGAGCTTGCTCTTTGGTAGCTTCGACTGCTTGTTCAACTTTTTTAGAAACAACCTTACCAGCTTGGCTTGCTGACTGCTCAGCACGTTTTACGACTTTCTTTGTCTCTTCTACAACCTTAGTCACAGTACTTGAAAAGGCACCTGCGCGACGGAGGCTGTTTCGTAATTGTTTTTTACGATTGAGTTTCTTTGACATGATAAAATCCTTTCAATAAAAAACCCCTGCTCTGACAAGGATTTAATATAAATATTCTATCAAGATTTTAGTAAAAAATCAAGAATCGATCTCGTTTAATAATTTCGCTCACCGAATAAGCCTTCTGGCAAATCATGGAATCCCTTGCCTGCCTTGAAGTTTTCAAACTTACCAAGCAAGAACTGATAAGCATCCAAGCGGCTCTCATAACGAATCATGGCATCTTTGGCACGCTCGTCCTGGTCTTCTTCGTAAACTTTTTGACTTTCCTTGTGTGCCATGTCATTGATCATAATCTGGGTATTGACCCAGGCTTCAAATTCCTTCATAAATTCTTGTTCGTAACTCATTTTTTCTCCTTATTCTAATCCACGGAAATAGTCCGTGTCAATCTCACGGTAGGGCTGGATATCCTGAACATACTCCAGCACACCTTGGAATTCTCCGTTTTCATCGTGCACTGCCGCGTAAGTGATGTGGACAAACTTACCTCGTGACTCAGACTTGAACCACATTTCATACTTGTCTTTGCTTCCCTCACGAAGCCCCTTCATGATAGTCTTGACCTTGTCCAAGTACTTAGGTGGATGACAGAGTTCAACATTGCGCCCAACTTGGGACGGTGTTCGTTTGAAAATCATCTCATCAGCTGGCGTATTGTCATTATAATACTGGAAAATATCGTCTTTATTGACAAAGGTAATCTCCATGGGGAGGTGATTGAGGATGAGATTGGCCTGCTCGACTGAAAGATAGCCATTGCCAAAAGCCTGTTGACTATGGCGGTCCAACACTACTTCCTTTTCCTTAGGGGTAAAGGTAATGGTAAACTGACCTTCTGGCATATCGATAACTTGTTGAACTTGACCCTCTGCCGTATCTAACTGTACAGGCTCCTCTGCACTCTTTTCCTCAACAAAACTCTGACGTTCTGGCACCCATTTCTCAGACGGACGGATGATGGCATAGCCATAGGCGTCACTCTCCTCCGCAATCTGAAGCCAGTCATCTTGGGTGAAGGACTCAAGGAGTATCATGAGAAGAATGGACTCTTCCTTGAAAATCATACTTTCAAACTCTGTCGCAAAGGCTTCAAAAGCTTCTTTTACACTGCTAATCGGCACTTCTGGTAATGACTTGGCTGTCGCTAAAGCTGTTTGAAAGAGTTCCCTGATCTGATCATCCACTCCCCACATAACTTTGGGAGGTGAATCGTGTCCATAGCGCTCCATGATAGGGAAGAAGAGTTCTTCTTTACGTTGGTAATGAATATCAAATTGTCCCACAAGTCCCATCTGACGCACCAAGCCCTTGCGCATCTCCGCCAGCATTTCTTCATCTTCCATGGACTCATAGGTATCTAACAATCTCCGAATGCGAATCAAGGCCGCGCGGAGGGCCAGATTTTCTTCCTTAAAGACCCGTACTGGGTGACCTGGATGCTCGGTATCCTCTACTTCGACGCCCTTTACTGCATTTTTAAAAAGATTGGCATGGACATCACAGAGTTCCATGACATCTTCAAATGTGACGCCTGAGTCTGAGTTCATCAGCTCGTGCTCCATGAGGGAAATCTCTATGGCTGAGACACCTGCAAAGGTCGCATCAAAACGCTCCTGAACCGACTCAGGAGAGGCACCATTGTGCAATTCTAACAAAATATCCCGTAGGACATGAATCCGTTCATCTGCCATTAGTCTAACCCAATCACTTCGTAGCCGTTTGCTTCCAGCGTGCGGACAATCTTGTCCATAGGAGTTCCTTCAAGCTTAGAACCCTGTTTGAGTGATACTTTACGACCGACTGTGTTGCGCATCAAGGGATTAGCAAGAGGTTTAAAACCCAACTCCACTAGAATTTCCAAGACTTCTGGATGCTTGTCCACCACTTCTGCAACAGGAATTGAAACATCGATGATATTATCCATGACGACCTCCATTGAATGTTCTAAAATGATTTTACTGCTTTTATTATACCACAAGGAAAGAGATTAAAAAACTAGCAGTAAAGTTCCTGCTAGTTCTCTGCGACTTGGATTACTATCTAGATAAGTTTAAAGAGCCAATCCAATATCTTAAATAACAGCTTGTAAAACAGCAATTGGACTGCAAAAGAAATGATCATCCAAAAGAATTTCACAATTCCAATAATCGGTTTAATAAAAAGAATGGCAAGAAGACCCAGAAAAATTTCATTCTCTCTCCTCTGGCTTAATGAGCCACCGAGCCGTATCCATTAACTTGTCTGCAATAAAGAGTTTCCCAGACCGACAACGGCATGGTCATCTTTCTTTATCGTTTTCATGACTTTTACACCTTGCATGGTCAAAAAGTAATTCCCGTAAGTTTTAGCTAGAGTTTTTATGAGGCCCATTTTACTCACCTTCGATGATTTCAGCTTCTTTTCTGATTGTTTCAACATCTTCTTGATATTGAACTTCACTATAATTGACTAGTTTAGACAATTCTTTCTGCAAGCTTTCACCCATCGGTTTCATAGTTGCAAAAGTTAAACCACCTGAAATGATACCTCCCAAGATAGGTATGAATTTCCCCATTCCTTTGGCCAGCCCTCCCTTGGTCAGATTCACACCAAATATTCTTAAGACTTTTTTCAAAATGGGGTACCAAAGCGTCTTGGTTAAAGCTTTATTAGGTACTGTTTTCATTACCTGTTTAGCAATTGTTATACCACCAGCACGTAGCAAGGCAGCGGTTCCATTCACCCCCAACATGACGCCAAGATAAAGCAAGAGGGTATTTTGAGCATCTTCACCCAATTCCTCGCGTGAAGCCCAAAGATCCTCATAACCATAAATATAACCTAATTCTTGAGCCAATTTCAGAGAGAAACCATAAAATTGAGCCACATCAGCTGGAATGGTAATTGCCATAGCAATCCCTCCAGGTAATCCTGCCAAAACAGAAGTTCCACTCGCTAATAAAACATTATCCCTAATACAGGTATTAGCCACTCGATCTAATATTTCTTGAGATAAGAGAGACGTTGGTCCTTGTTCTAATAAAGTAGGAATGTCCTGTGGATCCAATTCTTTGGAAAACTTATCCACTAAAAATTTCGAACGATCAACCTTAACAACAGGTAGTTTCACCACTTGTTGCAATACTTGCATAGCCAACTCTTGTTCAGCCATATACAAACTCCTTTTACTTCTGTAAGTTATATTCTATGATAGCATACTCTTTTAAAGTATTTTCAAATTCCCCTCAAAAATTTTCAAAAAATCCTTAGCAACTTATTTGTTAAAGATTTTTAATAGTCTTTGTAGAGACAGATCGAATATTCAACCCCTACCTTTACAACATGATATTCTATCTGTGAATGATAGTCTATTATTGTCTCACCTAAAATGTTCCTTGAATACACACTAACTATGAACTTTCGAGCTTCATCTTATAAATCCATAATTTCTTTTTTCTTTCGATCAAATTCTTCCTGAGATAGTATCCCTGCATCTAAAAGAGATTTTAGTTTTGTAAGGGCTTCGATTTGTTCATCTAATGATAAACTTGCTTTCATGGCTTTTTCATCTAAACTTTGAGCCATATTCATTCCAAATATCATTCCAGCACTATCACCTAGACCATGTTGCTCCACTCCTGATGCAATTTTTTGTTGTGCTGCAATATTAGAAGATTTCTGCGATACATCATCATAAGCTTTTAAATTCATCTTATTTGATGAAAATTGTTTAACCAATTCCTTAGATTCTGGTGAGAACTCAATATTAGCAATGGCAACTTTTACAATCTCAAATCCAAAACGTTCTTTCCAAGTCCCTGCATACTGTCCATCATTCGATACTTGTGTTGCAAGAACTGCAGCTTGTGAGGGTAATTGTGAAATACGATAAGTTGTTGACAAAGAATTAAGTGCAACAATAAAAGATTGAAGAAATTCTGTTACTATTTGTGATCTAGCTTGAGCGCTATCAAAGGTATAATAAGTCACATTGGCAGGAAGAAAGTTTCTGATAAATTGCTTAGCATCTGTAATTTGGATAGAAAATGTTCCAAAAGCACGTACTTCTAAATCTGTCCCATAAAACAAATCATTATACATGACTGGACCGCGAGTCCCAAATTTAATATCACGAATTTCTCTCAAATTAACAAAACAAATCTGTTTTTGCTGATCACTTTGACCACCGAATCCAACACGATTAACAACATTATCAAACAGTGACTTTTTCAATCCATCACCGTTAAAAACACTGCTCTCACCATTTTGGTATTCATATCCACCTGGTTCTGTAATAATTTCCTCGATACCAGACTGACTAAAGATAAAGGCAGCAGTATTTTCTGGAATAAAAATCTTGGATCCGTTCGAAATAACACCTACAGATCCCTTCGTATTGACACCCCTACCATTATTATTTTCTTGAACAATACCTGGACTTACAGCTGTATGTTCATCAAAAGCTTGAACTGTGATAATTTCTTTCCACTGATCTGCAAATGTCCCACCAATAGAATCTGTGATTGCTTTTATCAACCCCATTTAATTGCCCCCTTATAAACTCTGCTCCATATCACAATAGGCACATCTCACTGTTTGCTTCACTTGACCTGATAAAGGTGCTCCACAAAAGCTACACTTGGTTGAAATCTTTTCTGGCTCTGCATCCTTAATCCCGAGCCCTGCTTTAAAAGTGTCAAATGTATCCTTAAATGTTTCTGCCAAAACATCTGCTCCAAACAAGCTACTATCTCCCAAGGTTTCAAAATTACTTGTATCACCTGAAATCAATTTAATAATGTTTCTAGCCCACTTGTCAGTATCCTTAGTATTATTAAATGCAAAGATAGCTTGTCCGCCATTATAATAAATTTCCAACCGTTTCACACCATTGGTTTTGGTTACTGAAACTTGAGGTTTCCCTTCAAAAATTTTAATCTGGTTAATGGGAATGGTAACTTGGTCTTTTTTTCCTCCCCATAAACCTTTTTTGATATATATTAAGTGTAGATTCGTTAAAATTAATTCATCTGTAGACAAACCATTTTTCCCAAAACTCACATGGTCACTATTCATAACCATGTATTCATGTGGCAATAATTGATAATCCATATTGAACTCCACTCTTCCTATTAAAGACTAGCTTTCCACTGCTCCACTTGTTCATGTAGATTATCACGATAATCTTTTAGAGTCTTAATCACTTCTTCTTTCCCTTGAATCGGTGCTTTCTTTAGTGGACCATATTGTTTTTTCAAATCTTCCATTTCTTTTTTAGTGCTATCTTTTAGTTCTTGGATAGCAGCGCTATCTTCTAAAACAGTTCCTTTAAAGGCTTCGTCTGCTTCTGTATAGTAATTATCGATTATTTTCTCATTCATAATCAAGTAATCTTCATAAGTTTTTATAGACTCAATTGTCGCATCACTAACATCTTGTGGGTTGAAATCGCCTGAACTGAGTTTTTCTTTTGCTTTGGCAAGCAACCCTTTCTTTTCAGAACTACTAGATGAAGCTTCTGTTTGATTCTCACTAGAAGAGCTACTTGTTTTTTCAGATAGAGAACTACAAGCAACTAGGGTAGAGACGGAAAGACATAGCAAAGCTAAACGACAAACTTTTTTTACATTATTCATTAATAGAATCTCCTTTTATTTATGAAATCATCATATCATATTTGCTAAAAAAAAAAAGCATTTTCTAATTAGCTAACATTTAAAAATACAGAATTCTAGTTATAGTATATTGAATCTAGAATAGTAGGAAACGATTGCTAAAACATTTTTAGAAATTAATTTGATTTTCAATCCACTATAAAAGAATATTTTCCCATTTCAAATTCCACCTATTTTCCTCCACCAAAAAAGAGGGTTGCCCCTCTTTCTTAGTTCTTATCCAGATTGCGTAGCATTTCGTCAATCTTGTTTCCATATTCGATGGATTCGTCTTTGACGAAGGTCAAATCTGGGATTTTGTACAATTTCAAATTGCGACCAAGTTCACGTTTGATGGTACCAGTTGCTTTTTCAAGTCCAATTTGGGCTTTCTGGTTATCTGAAGCAAGGTTACTCAAAATGGTGTAGTAAACCTTGGCAACAGACAAGTCACCCAGCATCTGAACATCTGTGATGGTCACGCCTTGGACACGCGGATCACGGACTTTCTTTTGCAAAATCTCATTGACTTCACGCTTGATTTCCATGCCCACACGATCCGTACGGAAATGATTTGCCATGATATTCCTTTCTCTACTTTGAACCAAAAGCTAGGCCAGCAGACCTAGCTATTTTTAAACTTATTGATTTTCAGTTCAAATTGAAACGAAGTTCAATTTGAAATCATCTGCTTCTTTCGCCGTGGTGAAAGTGATGGAACTGATTTATCAGTCCCATCACAGGGGATTTTTGAGACTCTAGACTCAAAAATAAGCAATGAAACCATTGGTTTGCTTGCGTCCCTCACCACCTAAGAAAGGAGCTAAAATCTTATCGTTTGATTTCTTCCATGACATACGCCTCAATCACATCATCCATCTTGATATCATTGTAGCCATCGATCATCAATCCACCTTCACGACCGTTTGTAACTTCTTTGACGTCGTCTTTGTAGTGTTTCAAGCTTGCGAGTTCGCCGTCATAGATAACGACACCGTCACGGATAACACGGACTTTAGAGTCACGGGTAACCTTACCGTTAATAACCATGAATCCACCGATGGTTCCCACTTTAGACACCTTGAAGGTTTCACGAATAACTGCTTCACCGATAACTTTTTCTTCGAATTCTGGATCAAGCATCCCTTTCATGGCTTCTTCCATCTCTTCGATAACCTTGTAGATAATGCTGTGAAGACGGATTTCCACATCGTCAGCTTCTGCTTGTTGACGAGCTTGTGGTGTAGGGCGTACGTTGAAACCAACGATAAAGGCATTTGAAGCTTCGGCAAGAGTCACGTCTGATTCGTTGATGGCACCAACCGCTGAGTGAACGATGGTAACTTTGACACCTTCTACGTCGATCTTTTGAAGTGAGGCAGAAAGGGCTTCAACAGAACCTTGTACGTCTGCCTTGATGATGACGTTAACTGACTTGAGTTCACCAGCTTTAAGGGTATCAAAGAGGTTTTCAAGGCTGACACGTTGGGTAGCTTGACGTTGTTTCATGAGGGCACGTTTCGCACGTTCTTCACCTGCTGCACGCGCAGATTTTTCATCTTCGTAAACGGCAAAGTGGTCACCTGCCATCGGTGCTTCGTTCAAACCTGTTATTGAAACTGGTGTTGATGGTCCAGCAACCTTAACACGACGTCCAAGGTCATTGGTCATAGCACGGACACGACCGAAGGTATTTCCGACAACGATTGGGTCTTGAACATTCAAGGTACCTTGTTGAACAAGTAGGGTTGCGACCGCACCTTTTCCTTTATCCAAGCGCGCTTCGATAACTGTACCGATCGCGCGCACTGTTGGGTCTGCCTTGAGTTCTTGGATTTCAGCTACAAGAAGGACTGTTTCCAACAATTCTTCGATATTTTGGTTGAATTTAGCTGAGATTTCAACAAATTCAGAATCTCCACCCCAAGCAGTTGACATAACACCATGCTCTGCCAATTCACCGATAACGCGTTCTGGGTTAGCACCTGGTTTATCAATCTTGTTAATAGCTACGATGATTGGAACGTTGGCCGCTTTTGAGTGGTTAATGGCTTCGATAGTCTGAGGCATAACCCCGTCATCTGCCGCTACGACCAAGATAGTAATATCGGTAACAGATGCACCACGCGCACGCATAGATGTAAAGGCCGCGTGTCCTGGTGTATCAAGGAAGGTAATCTTCTTACCATTTTCCACGATTTGGTAGGCACCGATATGCTGAGTGATACCACCTGCTTCACCTGTCGCAACACGAGAGTTACGGAGGGTATCTAGGAGTGTTGTTTTACCGTGGTCAACGTGTCCCATGATGGTTACAACTGGTGGGCGCTCAACTAATTCATCTTCATTGAGATAACCATCTTCGACAAAGAAACGTTCGATGTCGGCATTATCCACTTCAACTTTTTGTTTGGCTTCGATACCATAATCCACCATGAGGAGTTCAATTGTTTCCCCATCCAAGGATTGGTTTTGTGTGGCCATGACACCCATCATAAAGAGTTTCTTAACGATTTCAGCTGGTTCACGTTTGATACGTTTTGCGATTTCCGCAACGGTCATACCATCTGTATATTCAAATTCTGTTGGCAATTCATGAAATTTACGCTCTGTAACAGGTTTTGGAGTCTGATTACGGTTGTTCTTGTTATTGCCTTTTTTGTTCTTTTTGTTGTTATTCCAGTTACTATTCTTTTGATTTCTCACTTGATTTTGACTACTTCGATTCTTTTGTTGTTTTCTAGGACCATCTTCTTCGTGATCATAATCGTCACGATTTTTGTCTGGTCGAGCTTGTTTTTTACGACGTGTATCCACTGGCGCTTCTTTAGCTACAGGAGCTGGTTTAACCACTGCTTGAACTTGCTGTTCTTGTTGCGCTTGCTCAGCTAACTTAGCCACTTCTTCAAAGATTTCCTCTGGCTCCTTGCGTTTGTTTGCTTGGGCCAAGGCTTCTTTGGCAGCCTGAGTCTGTTTGAAACGTTCCTCACTTGAACGGGCATATTCTGCATTTTGCTCTGCTTTTAGGGCTGCTGCACGGGCTTTAAAGTCAACACGTGGAGCCGCTTGATTTGGACGTTTGTCCTCTTGTTGACGGCGCTCATTACCACGATTTTGCTGACCTTGCTGTTTCTTAGCTTGGTCATTAAAGCGACGATTGTCGCGATTGCCTTGACCTTGTTTTCCACCATTACGGCCATCGTTTTTCTGACGGTTGCCGTTTTGTTGTTGGTCACGGTTATTGCCCTTGTTTTGCTTGCGTCGTTCTGCCTGCTCTTTGGCACGGGCTTCACGCTCAGCCTTGAAATTACGGCTTTGCGGTTTAGCTGCTACTTTTTCTGTTTTAAGAGCGACTGGCTCAGCAGGTTTTGCCTCTGCCTTAGCTACAGCTGGTTTAGCTGGCTCAGATTTTTCGGCTTTCTTTTCTGCACTTGATTTTGGTGTTGCAGGCTTTACTTCTGCTTTCGGAGCAGCTGCAGGCTTAAAGCTGGCAGCTATTTTTGCAGCGACAGCTTCTTCCACACTTGATGAGTGGCTTTTCACATCCAAGCCCAACTCTTTTGCACGCGCTACAACCTCTTTACTTTCTTTTCCAAGTTCTTTTGCGATTTCGTACAATCTTTTCTTAGACAAATCATGTCCTCCTCTTCTATTCCATAAGAGACCTCATTTTCTTTGTAAATCCAGCATCTGTCACAGCCAAAACCTTTCTCGATTTCCCGACTGCTATGCTTAATTCCAGTGTTGAAAACACGGTTACAATTTCTACTTGATAATAGTGACTTTTATCTTGAATCTTCTTGGTCAGATTGGGTCCAGCATCATGGGCTAGAAAGACCATCTTGGCCTTGCCATCTTGAATGGCCTTGACCACCAATTCCTCACCCGATATAATTCGCCCTGCTCGCTGAGCCAGTCCCAAGAGATTGCTTATCTTTTGCTTATTCAAGTCCTAACTCTCTTCTTTTTACTTTGTGATCCACATAAGCGATCAACTCATCATAAAAGCTTTCTTCCACTTCCATGTCAAAGCTACGGTTAAAGACTTTCTTCTTTTTAGCCTCTAGGGCTTCTTTATTGTCTAGCTTGATATAAGCGCCACGGCCATTGGCCTTGCCTGTCGGATCAATAAAGACTTGTCCTTCCTTGTTCTTGACAATGCGGAGCAAATCACGCTTATCAATCACTTCGTTTGATACAACAGACTTGCGCAAAGGGATTTTTCTCATTTTCATCTTTCCCTCCTCTAGCAACTTTTATTCTTCTACAGTATCGTTTTCTGCTTCCAAATCTACCGAACCAGCTTCTTCCATGGCTTCAAATTCGCTAGCAGACTTGATATCGATACGGTAACCAGTCAAGTGAGCTGCCAAGCGAACGTTTTGTCCACGACGACCGATGGCAAGAGAAAGCTTGTTATCAGGAACAACCACCAAGGCACGTTTGCTGTCGTTTTCATCAAAGATAACTTGATCAACCTCAGCAGGAGCGATGGCATTGTAGATAAATTCAGCTGGATCTGCTATCCACTCGATAACGTCGATGTTTTCTTCGATTGGGATCATACGGTCGCTCTTAGCATCGTAGCGAGCTGGGTGGAACTTACTAGTAATCTTCTTGATATTCGCTCCACCGCGTCCAACGATTGTTCCGATAGCGTCCACGTTTGGATTATGGCTACGAACGGCAACCTTAGTACGGTCACCAGCTTCACGAGCCACGCTCATGATTTCAACAGTTCCATCATAAACTTCTGGAATTTCTTGCTCCATCAAGCGTTTGATCATTTCTGGATGGCTACGGCTAACAAAGACGTTGACACCGCGAGGGTTGTCTTCAACCTTGTAGACATACACTTCGATACGATCATGAGAAGCAAAAACTTCACCAGGTATTTGATCTTGTTTTGACAATTGGGCTTCGATGCTGCCGAGATTGACATAGATAAAGCGGTTGTCAAAGCGTTCTACTGTACCAGACATGATTTCTTGCTCATGTTCTTTGTAAGTATTGTAAGTGATGGCACGTGTTTGCTTGCGCATTTTTTCCATGATGGTTTGTTTGGCAGATTGAGCTGCTACACGACCAAACTCAGCAGGTGCTTCTTCAAACTTGATTTTGTCACCAAGTTCATAGGCTGAATTAATGGCAAGAGCATCTTTCAAGCTGATTTCCAAACGGCTATCAAATACTTCATCAACCACTTCACGGACAGTATAAACGGTAAAGTCACCTGTTTTTTCGTTGAAGTCAATAGCTACGCTGTCTGATTGACCATAGCGTCTGCGATAAGCGGAACGAAGCGACTCTACTACTGCGTCGATGATGTCTTCTTTTTTGATTCCCTTGTCTTCTTCCAAAATGCGGAAGGCCTCTAGCATTTCTTTACTCATGTTTTCTTCACTTTTGAATCCTCAAAAGCTATCCTTTCTTTTTCTATAATTTTACTGCTAAACGTGCTTTTGATACTAAACTGTATGGAATTTGGACAGTTTTCTTACGCGTCTTGTCCATATATTCCATAGTCAACTCGTCTTCTTCGAAGGCCAACAAGGTTCCTTCAAAGACCTTTTGCTTATCGATGGCTTGGTAGAGCCCGACATGGATGTATTTCCCAACTGCTCCAGCAACGGAATCCTTGGTTTTTAAAGGACGTTCCAAGCCTGGACTGGTGATTTCTAGGAAATATTGTTCTGGGAAGGGATCTGGCTTGATGGTGTCTAGGACAGGACTGATAATTTCTGTCAAGTCTGCTGTGTCGTTCAAGGTAATTCCTTCAGGTTTATCTACAAAAATACTGAGAATCATGTCACTGCCAATCTTTCCATACTCGATATCCACGAGTTCGAAAGGTGCTTCTATGACAGGTTCTACAACTTCTCTGACTAATTCTACGATTGTTGCGATTGCGTCCACCTCCTCATAAGCAAGAGGCGAAGATATTTCCCCGCCTCACTTTTCATATTCTTGCTACTAGTATAGCACGTTTGCCAACTTATGTAAAGCAAAAGCACTTATACAGCCTGATTTTAGGCTATTTCTTAAAATTCTGCCTCAACTCGGTAGATAACTTGACCCTTATTGGAGAATTTTTGCTCGTATTCTGTCATGACATTGCCTTCAAAATCACTGGCATGTAAATCAAGCCAGACGCCATTGAGCTTCATGCCATACTGAGAAAAGCTCACTAGGCTGTACTCAAACAAGCCACGGTTATCCGTCTTGAAATGAATTTCTCCATTTTCAGGCAAGATACGCTTGAAAGTATCCAAGAAGGTCTTGTAGGTCAAACGACGCTTTTCATGGCGTTTCTTCGGCCATGGATCTGAAAAATTCAGATACAAGCGATCAATCTCACCGTCTTCAAAGTAGTCGGTCAAGTCAGAACCATCTACCCACAAGAGCTTGATATTAGGCACTCCAACTTCAAGCACCTTGTCCAAAGCATAACTCAAAACAGACTTTTGAATATCAATCCCGATATAGTTGATGTCAGGGTTTTGCTTGGCCATACCTGAAACAAAGGCACCCTTTCCACTTCCAACTTCCACATGAATGGGATTATCATTGCCAAACAAGTCCCGCCATTTTCCCTTGGCTTCTAAGGGATTGAGGACCACATACTGAGGATTTGCCTCTAGTAATTCTGTCGCCCCTTTACGATTTCTAACTCTCATCTTCTCTTTCCATACTTGTCTCGGAAGTGACGCAAGCCATGAATCTCCCGATTGACATTTTCTAAATCTTGGTTCATATAATACTTGGAAATCTGGCTCAAGTAAGATAATTGACCGTACCAATACAATTTACTTAATACCGTTTGATTGTACTTGTAACCGTAGTAGGTCAACCATTCCTTCCACTGATGTTCTGGAATATAATGGCAGAGCATATGGGCCACATCAAACATGCGATCGGTCAAGCGAACCGAATCCCAATCTACCAAATAAATTAAGCCACTGTCTGTCTCAATCCAATTACTATGTCGTACATCTCCATGGACAATGGTCGCATGGTCCTCTCTAAATCCTGGAATAGTCTGACGTAAATCAGCCATCACTTCACTGATAAAATGATTTTTACGCAAAGCATCTGGAGCCGTTTCCTGCCAAGACTGTAGTAAATCTACAGGTGTTTCCATGGCATATCCCAAACGACTCAACTGCGTCATCAAAGGACGTGAGCGATGAAGGCGGGTTAAAATATTGACGATTTGCTTACGATTCATATCATAGGGGGTCAATATCTTGCCTGTCAACCACTCTTGAGCACACATATCACGCCCATCTGCCAAACGGCGACTCCATAATAATTGTGGAGCAATTTGTTCTCTAGCTAGACCAGGTAGGATTGGAGAGGTGTTCATTTTTACAAAGATACGCTTCCCATCAGGATAGCTACCCATATAAGCCTTGCCACTCTTCCCAGGTATGGGAGTCAGTGTTAGCTCATTATCACCCAAATCCATTTCTTTCCTCCGTATAAAGTTTCCTTACTATTCTACTAGTTTTTGGCCTATTCGTCAACCGCTCCACGCCCGATTCTCAAAGAAAAGCATCTCAATTGGCTCGGGCTATCATTATAGAAAGAAAAAGGTAAGCACCATCTTCGGCTTACCTTTTCATGATTTTTATAAATAATATAAGAGTGGCAAACTGTTGTAAAACATATGGACTAGAGTAGAAACCCACAAATTTTGGCTCTTTTTATAAGCAAAGCCCAGCAACAAGCCCCCCAGTAGATAATAGAAAAATGAAGGCACGTCATAAGGTTCATGCATGAAAGAAAAGAGAGAGGAAGTCAGTACAAGTCCTAGCCAAGAATTGTCAAAAAACGCACCCTGAAGAAGTCCTCTAAACAGGAGTTCCTCATGGATAGGTGCCAAAACCGTGACATTTACAATAAAGGAAAGCGAAAGTCCATTACTCGTTTTCTCAAGGTGTTGAGCCGAAGCACCAGAAGCAACTGAGAAAAAGGCATGATAGCCTATATTTACCAGCACCGTGAGAAGAAAGATTCCAATGAAGAGCAAGAGTTGCTTCTTACTTAAAACCCCGAAAGAAATCATATCAAACCATCTCGCATAGCCAATACTAAGGCAAAGCAAGAGACTCTTTACAACAATGAATGTGTACTGGTGTTGAAAATAATCTCCTTGATTGACGGAATATCCCGCCGCACCAACGATTGCAAATACTAAAAATCCCAAAAACAAGGCATGGCACTTATTAAAAATGGCCATAAAACTATCCTCCTCACCAAACAGACTTTCCTACACGTCATTCTTTAGTTCTAGCCTTTCCAAAACAAACCATTTTAGTAACCAGAATCCGATCACATAACCCCACCCTAAGAAGATAACCATTAAAGCCAGCATGGAATTTAGGGAATTAAAGACCACCGCAAATACAAAGGTTAGCACAAAAACGTTAAAGGCAATGGTGTCAGAAGCCAAGACTAGAATATAAGGTGTCAACCGGTCTAAGGTTTTGGAATCTAGGAAAAATAAGTGTTTATACATGATAACCTCCTCCTGCCAGTCTATAGACTAGCCCCAGATTAAGAAGAAAACTCTTCCCCTACTTTTTATAATACTTCAATCCCCAAATGAGCAAAAGCATGATAAGCAAGCAGAGAACAGCGCCAATATAGGCAATTAATTGTTGATAGAATTCTCCTGCTGTGATACCTCTATACAAACAAATAATAGACATAAAGCCTGTCAAGCCGATGAACATAAGTTGATTGGTTCTAGGACTAACCAAATCATCATCTTCAAACTCTCTTATCCTCATTTCCCTAGTGAGGTAAACAGTGAGCAAAATGGAAGCTAAGTTAATAACCACTAAAAGAAATTGGAAAACTAAGGAAAAATTTAAAAACTGACGAGATAGAAATAGATAAGTAGAGACAATCAAGGGCAACTGACCTAGGAACAATCTCATAAGGAAGATGTTCCGTTTTTTAGCAAGAAAAGTTTTCATTTCTTTGCTCCTTTCTTTTTAGTTAAAGCAAGATAGATCATAACAGCAATCACATAGGCTATGGTATAAAATAGATGATACCAAGCACTCTCTCTAAGCGGATATAGAAAGATAGACATGATTAGATACAAGATGAAAATGACAAGTATTTTTTTCTTCATAAGATTTCCTCCTGAATCTTTGTTGAGCTAGAACCTTTACACTGCTAGTATAGCACTCATTTTGACCTTGGATTACTCAAATCATAAATGGTCATCAAAACATCTTGAATTGTTAAAAAATTTAAAAAAGCAAGCATGAAAAACATACTTGCCCTGGGGGAACTTGACAATGTGAAAATACAAAATAGAGAACTACTCACCCTCACTTCCGTATGTTCTCATATATTCTCATAATCGCAACAAGGATAGCAGCTGTCCCACTTGCCAAAGCGATAAGAGTAATGATAATGTTGAGAATTTCAGGCGTCCTCTCTATTCTGTTGACAAGACGGACTAAAGACAATACTGTTAATAAGAGTAAAGCTACTGACTCTGTCCGAATTAAAGAAGCCATTCGGTTCTCAACCGCATATAAGAATGATGGTAACATAACACAGGCTATAGCAATCACAAACAGATTACTCCCCGTTTCTTCTCCCTTATTCACCACGGAAATCATGAGAAGATTCGATGCTATAATCAACGTAGAACAGATGATAAAAAAGGATTTCTTATTCATATAGGGTACCTCATATACTATGGCATTTTAATTGATGACTACAGGTGGTACTTCTTTCCACGGTACTTCTTTCCACAGATCTTCTAATCATCAACTGACATCGAGTGAACTGTTAAAACCTGACGAAAGACTTGATTTTGACAGGTGGTATTTAGACTGGTATTGGGATGGCTTTCCACAATTTTCATGACGGTATAGAGACCAACTCCTCTCTCCTCCCCTTTAGAACTTGCTCCAAAGGAGAAAATCTCAGAAATATCTATGCCCTCTTCTTTAATGGAATTTTCAATGATAAAGGTCTCCTGTGCTCCATTTTTTAAAAAGGCGATTGAAACATGAGGTTGACTAGCCTCTGCACTGGCTTCAATAGCGTTGTCACAAAGGATAGACACAATGGTTAGAAAATCAAGTAGGCTCATCCCCTCAACCTGAATCTCCTCAGGAACTTCGACATTAAAGACAATCTTCTTATCTCTAGCTTTTAGAAATTTCCCTGCTAGAAGACTTTTGAGGGCACGGTCCCGAATATTCACCAATCTGCCAAGGTCATATTTGTTGTCCTGCAATTTCTGACTAGAATCCTTTAAGACCGAGTCGTAGACCTCTTTTATCTGCTCCATATCCTCCTCTTCAATGCCCAGACGTAAACTGGTTAAGAGGTTAGTGTAGTCATGGCGAAAGCTCCGTACTTCTTTGTAAAGCTCCTCTATATGCCGACTATATCGCTCCATATCTCTGTAGCGCAAGGCCTGCTCTTGGTCCAATCTCTCATGGAGTTTGTCCTTCAAATAGGTATCCAGTTTCTTGATAATCCCCATAAAAAAGAGCAAGTAAAACACTAGAATCAGATGGCGAACAGTCGTTGATTGAATACCTTGTTCATATTCAAAGAAAGACAGACTTTGCATCACTAGATAATAAGCCCCCATTATCCAGTTAATCGTGGTCAGGGACTTTTGAAAACCTTTATCGAGAATCTCCTTTCTCAAGTTAGTGAAATCATAGTCCAACCATTTCAAAAAGACTAAAACTATGAAGCAAACGAATATCGTCATCAATAAAAAGATAGGATTGCTACCTTTATCTACAATTTCTTGTCCCCAAAATGGAAGCACAAAATAGGAGACCCCTCTATAAAAGAGATTCACCAATATCATTGGAAAGAGACCATAAAAGAAGAGGAGTTTTTTAGGAAGCCCTCTTAACAGTAAGAAAGACAAACCTATACCGTACAAGGGTTCCATAAAATAAGATAGATAATCATTTCCTACTATATAGCTAATCATTACAAAAACAAAGGCCAAAAGTAGCTTAAAAAGAAAGGCCTTAAAAATTCTCTCAAAATTGAGACCAATTCCATCTACCTTAAAGAAAATAACAATTTTTAGCCCATTAGTAATAAGCGTATACAATAATATCCAAGCAATATTCATAAACTCTCCTAGCTCAATGCAAGTTATTGATAGCTTCAGACACTTCCCTGACCTTATAACGCGCTATCATACAGCTCCCACCATTGGGAAAGTAAAGAAGTTTTTCTTTCTTATCCAAACGAACCACATTGGCAGGATTGATGAGAAAAGAGCGATGGCACTGCAAGAGACGGGGTTCCTGCTTGAAAACCTCCTCTAAACTCGCTGTAAATTCCAGCCTGTCTGTCTTGGTATAGAGAATAACACGATGGGCTCTGGGCGACGTTTCGAGATAGTAAACCTCTTTAAAAGGATATTGGAATTGGGCAAATTTTGATTTAAAATAAAAGCAATCTTCCGCCAGACTTTTACTATCTTGACTATTGGCATAGAGAAGGGCTGTTTCGATCCGAGACTCAAACTCCTCTGCCGAAAGGGCCTTATCAATGTAGTCCAAAGCAGACACTTGGTAGCGAAAGGAGAGGGGCATAAACTCCGAGTGAGTCGTCACAAAGACGATTAAGGCATAAGGATCCCGATCCCGAATCTTTCTAGCCACTTCCAGACCCTTCATCTCTTCATTTCGAATCTCAATGTCCAAAAAGAATAGCTGATGTGCTCCCTTCTCATGCACCTCTGCCAGCAGTTGGTCTGGCTTGCCAAAGACCTCAAAAGAGCTAGGAGTGATATGATGTTTTTTCAAAAGTTTCTCAATCGTCGTTTCAATCCTAGTCTGTTGGGAAAAATCATCTTCTAAAACAAATATTCTCATTTTCTTACTCTCCTTCTTTCAACCATTTTTGACGAATTTCTCTATAGCGACGTCTGGCATACTTGACAGCGTATTGACTTTCTTCTCCAAGAAAAAGGATTCTTTCTTGAAAATCAATCGATTTTACTTTATCAAGATTAACCAAACAATTTCGATGACATCTCATCAAGGTTTCCCCATATTGGTTCTCAAGATCACTTAAGTTTTGAACCATATTAAAACTAGCCTCTTCTGTAACAATCTGTACAGTATGGGCTTTAGCTGGATGTGTTTGGATATAGTAGATATCGTCGACGTTTACTTTATAGACTGTCTTCTGTGTCTGAATAATCATATGTTTCATTGGATTCTCCTCCTAAGAAAAGAATAACAGAAAAAATCTAACACAAGCCCACCAAATCCTAAACAGTCTTTGAAAGCTCCTAAAAGGACTATTTTTCTACAACATCATGATGAGCTTACCACTATTTTATCATAAAATCTTAACAGTACCATTCAGGAAATTTCAATGACAATTAAAGATTTGAAGGCGAAAAAGGAGATAAAAGTGATAAACTGACAGTATCAAAGTACAGTTGCTAGAACCAAGACTAGCACCCAGATTAGAGGAGGAATTCTCATGACAGATACAGACCCTATCAAAAGAGCTCAAACCTTGATTACTGACTTAAACAAAGCCTATCAAGCATGCAAACAGGCAACCGCTGACGACGTCCGCTTTCAGGAACAATTAGACTCTATTCTTGGTTTTCTAGCCAAGGCTGAGATAGTGGATAATCGATTCTTGATTGAATTGGAAAAATTTTACCAAACTTCCAGTCTTCTCATGGGACTCAGCGCTCTTGATCCAGATGCTCCTACTCGCGCCGCTTGGCGGGCCTATGACCGCTTCCACTTTGACCAAGTCAAGACCAAGTTGAGTCTCTACGGACCAACCATTATCCTGTAGAAAATAAAAGAAGTTGAGACAAACTGAACTCAACTTCTTTTTTAGTGTCATATAGGCAATGTTAGTCCTGCATCTGACGTTTGACCTGATAAGGTAAATACAAGACTAGTAAAACCAAACCTGCACCCAGCAAAGCTAAAAGAGCCAGTTTTTCTTGGAAGGTAATCAACCCGACAACTAATTCCACAAGTAAAACAAAACTGGTCAATCCTCTGACTACCGCCTGCAAGCCTTTTTCCTTTTGTCCCTTATCTAGTGGAAAAAGTTGAGTCAAATACTGGTAGTCAAAGGCATGATAGAGGGCCAGCAACTGGAAGAGCAAGAGGTAGTTAAAGAGAACTACCACTGCTGTCGCAATCCAAGCTTGCTCGATAAAGACCTGCGCCAGTATGGAAAGCAAGAGCAGACGGAGACTGAGGGCAAAGAGGTCTCCATTTCGCAGATAAGAACGCAGATAGAGATTTTGCCAAATCTTTCCAGGCACCTTCTGAACAGCCTTTAGGATAAAGTCCAGATAGGTACGACGCTTGACGCTGTTTGAAATTCCCTTGACCTGCGTAAAAAGTGCAAAGAAACGAAGCAAGACTTGCTTGCGCTTGCTTTCTTGAGAAATAACATAGTCCCAGTCTAGTCCAGTTTCAATGAAAAATTTGCTGGCCTTTTGACGAAAGAGGAAATATTTACCTAACCCAAACAAAAGCACATAGATTAGGAAGACAGGCAAGCCATAGCCCATTGCTAAAAATAAAGGCGCAAATAACAGCAAGAAAAGGGTCTGGACAAAGAGCCAAAAGACTAGGGAAATGCCAGTTTGACGCTTGAGATGGAGCTTGATTTCCTCTTCTCCGACCAAGAGAAAGAGCTTGTCTGGAGCCTCCATATAGGTGGCAATTCCACCCCAAAGCAAAAGTAAAACAGACGTAATTCCTACAAACAAAAGGATAGGCCAATGATTTTCAGGAAAATCTTGCAAGAGTTGACTGTACTGGTAGGCTAGAAAGCCCAACAGGACAAGTAGGAACAAGACAAAGTGGTCATTGAGAACATAGCGCAGATAACCGACACACTCCTTACGAAAAGCCTGCTTTCTCTTTAAAAACAAGTCTTTCATAGCTCCTCCTCTTTGGTCAGAGCCAAGTAAATATCATTCAAACTAGCCTCAGGCATATCAAAGGCTTCGCGCAGTTGCAGAAGATTTCCCTTGGCACGCACCTCTCCCTTGTGAAGAATGACAAAGGCATCACACATCTTCTCCGCCGAATCCAGCACGTGAGTACTCATAAGAATAGACTTACCCTTTTGCTTTTCCACTTCCAAAAGCTGAATCAAGTCTGCAATAGCCAACGGATCGAGACCAAGGAAAGGCTCATCCACGATAAAGAGACTTGGATCCACCACAAAAGCACAAATAATCATGACCTTCTGCTTCATCCCTTTTGAAAAATGAACAGGAAACCAGTCCAATTTCTGGTCCAGACGAAACATTTTTAGCAAAGGTTCCACTCGATCAAAAGCCACTTTCTGCTCAATACCATAAGCCATGGCAACCGTTTCGATATGCTCTCTGAGGGTCAATTCCTCATACAGACTAGGTGTCTCAGGAATGTAGCCAATTTGCTTGCGGTAGCTAGTCGCATCTTCTTGCAGGGTCAGGCCATTGATATTGATGGAGCCACTATAAGGTGTCAACAGACCGATAATCTCATTGATAGTCGTCGATTTACCAGCACCATTAAGACCAATCAAACCAACCAACTGCCCACTTTCAACTGTAAAGGACACATCTTTCAAGACAGGGACATGGACATAGCCACCTGTCAGATTTTTAATTTCTAACATATTTTCTCCAAATCTGGTATAATGTAGCTATATTATATCAAAATTCAATACAGTAGAGGTAGATTTTATGTCAGATTGCATTTTTTGTAAAATCATCGCAGGGGAAATTCCTGCTTCAAAAGTATATGAAGATGAGCAGGTTCTTGCCTTTCTTGATATCTCTCAAGTGACACCAGGACACACCTTGGTCGTGCCAAAGGAACACTATCGCAATCTTTTGGAAATGGACGCTACTAGCGCCAGCCAACTCTTTGCCCAAATGCCAAAAGTAGCTCAAAAAGTCATGAAAGCCACTAAGGCTGCTGGTATGAATATCATTGCCAACTGTGAAGAAGTCGCAGGCCAAACCGTCTTTCATACCCACGTTCACCTCGTGCCTCGCTACAGTGCAGACGATGATCTCAAAATTGATTTTATCGCCCACGAACCAGACTTTGACAAACTTGCTCAAGTCGCTGAAACCATCAAAAACGCCTAAGGAGTTGCCATGAAATTATCCAATCTACTGCTATTTGCAGGAGCTGCAGCCGGAAGTTATCTGGTCACAAAAAATCGCCAAACCATCACAGATGAAGTCTTGAATACCACTGACCGCGTTCAAGCTATCAAGGATGATGTAGATATTATCCAAAACAGCCTACAAATCATTGACCAGCAAAAAGAACTCATCAAGGAATACCAAGAAGACCTGACTTACAAGTTTAAGGTCTTGGAAAAAGATATCCAGACTAGACTAGCTGTGATAAAAGAAACACAGGAAATCGAAGATAAGTAAAAAGAGCCATGAACTTTCCTTAAATCTATTTTAGGTTGTCAGGGTCAAACAAAAAAGAGGAATGAAAATGAAACAGTTTTTTAAAATTCTGGCACAGATCATCCTAATCCCTTGTGGTTGCCTTAGCCTTCTTGCGGTCCTAGCATTTCTAGTACTGTTTTTTGCCTTCAGAGCCTCACCGATTGACATTCACAAGGGAAATAACGCCCTCAAACAAATCTTTACCTCCCTTGACATGCCTCCTAAGAAAGTAAAATCAAATGGAAGATATAAATACGAGGGTGGGGGCTTAAATTTTTATGTTACTTTCTCAGATGAGGTCATCAATAGCCATCCCGTCTTAAAAGAAAGTCCAAATCTCACCAAAAACCAACTCGAAGTCTATGTCCTACAGACTGGAGATATCTCCTACTATAAAGTAGGGGATAACTTGTTCAATCATGGTTTATTGCAATTTTTAAAGAAGGAAAGTAGGAATTATTTACAAGAAATCGGAAAGAAACCAAATCCTGATTACTCAGTTCTATATTGGAAGGATCAGGAAAGTCTAAAAAAGGGAATTGCATTCTATGAAAAAGCCTTGACTTTGGTGGATATTCAGGATAACTCTGCAATCAACCATATTGATACCGTTACCATTAAGCCTGGTAAAGAAGCGGAAATCAAGCAACTCATCCAAGATATGGATGCAGCTGGCTTGCTCAAGCAAAGGTCTGATAGAAAATCAGCCGATGAGTGATTGTTCCAATGCTAACATTACAAAGAATAAAGTAAAAAGAGCCCAACGGCTCTTTTTGTGTTATTCTCCTTCAAAGGCATCTTTAATATGGTCAAAGAAGCCCTTTTTCTTTGGATTGACTTTTAAATCACCTGCAGCTGCGAATTCTTTCAAGGCTGCTTTTTGGCGTTCGTTCAAGCCTGTCGGTGTTACGACATTAACGGTAACGTATTGGTCACCAACTGCACCGCCACGGAGGCTCGGTGCTCCCTTGCCACGTAGGCGGAATTTCTTACCAGTCTGAGTTCCCTCTGGGATAACCAATTCAACATCACCGTGAACAGTTGGGATATCTACTGTGTCACCAAGAGCTGCTTGGACAAAGTTGAGGTTGAGACTGTAGAAGATAGTCGTTCCTTCACGTTCAAACTTATCGCTGGCTTCCACAGAAACTACTACATACAAGTCACCGTATGGTCCACCGTTAAAGCCTGCTTCACCCTGACCAGCTAGGCGAATTTGTTGACCAGTTTCCACACCAGCAGGGATTTTCACATGTACGCTATGAGCTTGTTTTTCATGACCTGTTCCGTGACAAGTTGTACATGGATCTTTGATTTCTTTTCCGCGACCATGACAGACATCACAGGTTACTTGGCGACGCATCATACCAAGCGGAGTCTGCGTATCGACGTTAATAACACCAGCGCCATGACAGCGTCCACAAGTGACTGGACTTGTTCCTGGCTTAGCACCTGAGCCATTACATGTACTACAGCTTGCTTCACGATTGTACTTAACCTCTTTTTCAGCTCCAAAAATAGCTTCTTCAAAGGTCAAATTCACACGGTATTGGAGGTCATCCCCCTGACGAGGAGCATTTGGATTGCGTGAAGCACCGCCTCCGCCGAAGAAACTTGAGAAGATATCTTCAAAACCACCGAAGCCTCCTGCCCCATCGAAACCGCCGAAACCACCAGCTCCACCAAAACCACCGTTGGCTCCAGCAGCACCGTATTGGTCATAGGCAGCCCGTTTTTGGTCGTCACTCAAAGTCTCATAGGCTTCCTGAACTTCCTTGTATTTTTCCTCAGCACCAGGCTCCTTGTTGATATCTGGGTGGTATTTCTTTGAAAGCTTACGATAAGCCTTTTTGATCTCGTCTGCCGAAGCGTTTTTTGACACCCCCAGACGATCATAAAATTCAGTATTGTTCATACAAGATACCAAGACCGTAAAATTCGACTGAAAAATAGGAAATCTGACGCTGGAGCGATGCTCCTAGACAGATTTATCTTTTTTCCGAGAATTTAGGTCGGGTTCAATTCCTTTCTTTTATATTGAGTAAGAAATTTGGGAACCCGTGTTCAATTCCCTGAACACCCTTATTCCTTTCTGTTATTGTTGCGGAACGAAACCACCATTTAGGTCGGGGTCAATTCCTTTCTTTTATATTGAGTAAGAAATTTGGGAACCCGTGTTCAATTCCCTGAACACCTTTGTTCCTTTCTATAATTTTCATGTAAATCTTTAGAGGCTGTTTTCTATACTCTGCTTCACTTGATTAAACTCTTCATCTGATAGAGTAAATATCAAATCCTCTTCAGCATACTCGTTCTGTTCTTTAAAATAATTATCCGTATTCTCTGCCAACCCTAAACCGAAAATCACTTTTCTTGCAAACTCTTGATGTGCAAAACCAATAGCCGTAATGATTTGTTTATCTTGGACAAGAACTTTCGGTTGAAAATTCTCACATGGAAGAAATTCAAAATAGTCAAAGAAGTTTTGCCAAATTCCACCTGTAAATTTCGTGTCGTTCAACAAGCCTGCTTTCGCCAATAAAAGGGGCGCTGAAGAAATGGCTGCAATTAGGATATCTTGCTCATCAAGACTTCTCAAAAACGAGATCAATTTCTCATCTTGTAGAGTAGGACCTATATTTACCATTCCTGGCAAAATCACACAAGAATAATCTTCTATACGGATTTGAGCCAATGTTTTCGTCGGTTGACAGGGCAAACCATCCTCAGAGACCACCATCAAATGATCTGAAGCTACATAATCAATCGTGATATCAAAAGACAGAGCTAAAGTACTTGTTAAAGAGGCTATCTCATAAAGAGAAAAATTAGGATAAATGACACAAAGTACTTTTTTCATACGCAACATCCTCTATTTTATCGAAAAACAGAGGCTGGGTTGCAACCTCTGGATTTCTTCTTATACTCGCCTGATTTTCAAGCTCGGGATAAAATAGTCCACTGGACTATTTTATTTCTCCGTAAACTCTCCGTCTACGACGTCATCACCTGCGTTTCCTGTTGCTTGTGCACCTTCTGCTCCTGCTTGAGCTTGTTGGGCTGCTGCGGCTTGTTCGTAAAGTTTAACAGCAAGTCCTTGAGCTTTTTCGTTCAATGCTTCAAGTTTTGCTTTCATGTCGTCCAAGTTGTTGTCTTCTTGCGCTTTCTTAAGGTCATCAAGGGCAGCTTGGGCAGCGTCACGTTCTGCGTCGAAACCTTTTCCTTCAGTTTCCTTGATAGTCTTTTCAGTTGCGAAGATAGCTTGGTCTACTTCATTACGAAGGTCAACTTCTTCTTTACGTTTCTTATCTGCTTCAGCGTTTGCTTCTGCATCTTTCATCATGCGGTCGATTTCTTCATCAGTCAAACCTGAGTTAGATTGGATCACAATAGTTTGTTCTTTTTGAGTTCCAAGGTCTTTGGCCTTAACAGACACGATACCGTTCTTGTCGATGTCAAATGTTACTTCAATTTGAGGAATACCACGAGGTGCAGCTGGGATATCTGTCAATTGGAAGCGTCCAAGAGTCTTGTTATCTGCTGCCATTGGGCGTTCACCTTGAAGAACGTGGATATCAACGGCTGGTTGGTTGTCTGCCGCAGTTGAGAAGACTTGTGATTTAGATGTTGGAATTGTTGTGTTACGGTCGATGAGTTTTGTGAAGACACCACCCATTGTTTCGATACCAAGTGACAATGGGGTTACATCAAGAAGGACAACGTCTTTAACATCACCAGTAATGACACCACCTTGGATTGCAGCACCCATGGCAACAACTTCATCAGGGTTTACTGATTTGTTTGGTTCTTTCCCAGTTTCAGCCTTAACAGCTTCGACAACGGCTGGGATACGAGTTGAACCACCAACAAGGATAACTTCATCGATTTCTGACAAGCTCAAACCTGCATCTGAAAGGGCTTGACGAACTGGAACTTTTGTACGTTCTACAAGGTCACGAGTCAAATCGTCAAATTTCGCACGAGTCAAAGTCATTTCCAAGTGAAGAGGTCCAGCCTCACCTGCTGTGATAAATGGCAAGCTGATTTGAGTTGAAGTCACACCAGAAAGGTCTTTCTTCGCTTTTTCAGCAGCATCTTTCAAACGTTGCATTGCCATCTTGTCAGTAGACAAGTCAATACCGTTTTCTTTTTTGAATTCTGCTACCAAGTGGTCGATGATTTTTTGGTCAAAGTCATCACCACCAAGTTTGTTGTCCCCTGCAGTTGACAATACATCGAAGACACCGTCACCCAATTCAAGGATAGAGACGTCGAATGTACCACCACCAAGGTCAAATACCAAGATTTTTTCTTCTTTGTCAGTCTTGTCCAAACCGTAAGCAAGAGCGGCTGCAGTTGGTTCGTTGACGATACGTTCTACTTCAAGACCAGCGATTTTACCAGCGTCTTTTGTCGCTTGACGTTGAGCATCGTTGAAGTAAGCTGGAACTGTGATAACTGCTTTAGTTACTTTTTCACCAAGGTAGTCTTCAGCGTAGCCTTTCAAATATTGAAGAATCATAGCTGAGATTTCTTGTGGAGTGTATTCTTTTCCGTTAGCAGAAACTTTTTCAGAAGTTCCCATTTTAGATTTGATAGAGATGACTGTATCTGGGTTGGTAACTGCTTGACGTTTCGCAGCATCCCCAACGATGATTTCTCCGTTTTTGAATGAGACTACAGATGGAGTTGTGCGGTTTCCTTCTGGGTTTGCGATGATTTTGCTTTCAGTTCCTTCAAGAACTGCAACTGCTGAGTTTGTTGTACCTAAGTCAATACCGATAATTTTAGACATGTGTTTTTCTCCTTAAATTTTATATTCTATTTTTCTTTTTGATACTCTTCTTAAGTGGCGGCGCCGTCAGAGCTTGACTTCGTCAATCTCTTTGACTAAACTTTGAGCCTAAGGTCTCAAAGTTTGCGCAAATAGCGCCACGGCGAAGAGTATCGTCTTTGGTTCGCTTCGCTCACTATTGCAAAGCCAAATATATTTTATCTTTCTTCATAGTTTATTGTCGTTTCGGACAAGTTTTCTATTATATATGTTGCAACCGTCAGAATCGCCTAATCGAACACGCCCTAAGCTCTGGGTAAAAAAGATAGATTTCCTTGTGTTCATCGAACACTTCGTCAATCTCCTATTTTTACTGTGAGCTTTTTACGGGCTTTGTATCTTAGTTGTACACCACCACCATTGCTGGGCGTAGGATGCGGTCATGGAGTTTGTACCCTTTTTGGAAGACTTGGGCGATGGTATCTGCTGGGTGTTCATCGTCTGCTGGGAGAGTTTGGATAGCCATATGGTAGTTATGGTCAAATTCACCGTCAGCTGCGATTTCTTCGATTCCTTCTTCTTTCAAAGCATGAATCAAGCTTTCTTGCACCATTTCCAAGCCCTTCTTCACATCATCTGTCAAACCTTCAACTGCAAGTGCACGCTCAAGGTTATCCAAAGAAGGAAGAATCGCTTTTGCCAAGTCCTGGCTACGATAACGTTGCAAGTTTTGACGCTCTTCATTGGCACGGCGTTGGATATTTTGCATTTCCGCATGAGCGCGAAGGTATTTGTTTTCGAACTCATCTGCACGTTCATTTGCCAAGTCCAACTCAGACTTTTCAGGAGTTGTTTCTTCAGCTGTTTCCACAACTTCCTCTTCTTGGACTTCTTCTACTTCTTCATTTTTTATATCTTGGGCCATTTTCGCCTCCTTTAATGATTTCAATCTTAATGTACTTCGTAATGATTACTGCTGAGGTAGCGGTAAAAATCTGTCAACTTCATGGTCAAAACACGGTTGACCACATTGACTTGGTTGATTAGCTGTTGGTAATCCAGATTAACTGGACCGATAATGGCTAGAATTCCAACTCCCCGATAAGGAATGAGGAACTTGCTACTAATCACCGCTAGGTCTGCTAGACAGGACTCTTGACTGTCTGCAACACGGACGTTTTGCATCTGATCTTCACGCAACCCCTCACGAATCTCCAGAGCCACCTTTTGCGGTTGGTCAAAGAACTGATAAGCTGCCAGATTGGCAAAATTCAAGAGATTTACCTTGCCCGCCACCACAATATTTTCGTTGAACATTTCCTTAAAGATATGTTCAAAGAGATCGATAACATTGTCCGTTGTTGTAAAGTAACGCTGGATAATCTGCGGAATCTCCGTCCGAATCTTGTAGTGAATATCTAGAACGGTGTGACCGAGGAAACGTTCCTGAATGATGCTCTTCAGTTTCAGCAAATCCTCCTGCAAAAAGTTCCTTGGAATCAGAAACTGACTGGTAACCGTTCGAGACTCGTCTAGGGTGAATACTGCCAAGGCTGTATGTTGCCCCAAAACAACAATATCAAAGGCTGTCAAACGTTGCCTGCTTGGCTCAACATCCAGTGCTACTACCGTACAGCCACTCAAGTCTGTTAGTAGATTAGCAGCCTCTTGCAGAATATCCTCCAATTTGAAGAATTCCTGATCAAAGGCTTTGACAATCTCATATACCTCATTTTCAGCTAGTCGATCAAAGTCCAGTGAGTGTTTCACATAGTACTGAAAACCAGCAACACTTGGCATCCGACCACTTGAAGTATGAGCCTTCTCAAGCAAACCTTGCTTTTCTAGAGCCGCCATGTCATTACGAATGGTTGCACTGCTAGAGTTAATAGACTCTTGCAAGGCTTTGGATCCGACAGGTTCGTGCGTTTTGGTAAAGATGTCAATAATCAGATTTAAAATATCCTGCTGACGCTCTGTAACCACCTCATCACTCCTCTCTGTCTGATCGATTAGCACTCGATACGCTCAAGTGCTAACTTATGATTCTATTATACACCCTTAAAAGAGAATGTCAAGATAAAAACTCAAAAAATTAGCACTCTTTTATCAAGAGTGCTAAAAATCAGTCTGAAGACCTAGAACCCTACCTTCCATCTACTCAGTATTTCCTTTTTAGTCTGAAATAACCATAGATTAGATAAGAAATCATAAAGACATATAGAGCAAAAATGACAAAGAAAGGTTGCGACAGTTCTTCTCGAAACAAACTCATACAAACAACAAGACCACCTAAGAAAGTAGCTGTACAGGAACGAAGTCTATATCGCATAACTTCCCATCTGAGCCCCTTACTCATATAGACTTGATCTTCTGGAAGTAAATTAGAAGACGATTTACGAAGAATCGAACAAGAACCTGCTACTATCAATTCCCAACTTCTATTTCTAAAATCTTGCAGTTCATGCTTATACTTTTTAAGAAATCTAGAATCATAGATACAGTAGATGACATCGTCTGGTTGACATTGATCAAAATAGAAAAAACCAAAACGACTAGTTCTATACTTCCAACCTTTCAAATGCATCTCATGTAAATATTCTTCTTCCTTGTCCAAATCAACAATGGTGAAAATCCGAAATTGTACTTTGCTATTCATTACCTTACCTCCAAATCAGAAAACATGCATGGTTTTATTTATCAGATAATTCTTTCCACTTTTGAAACAATCTCCAAAAAATATAAGAAATCTGAATCGCATGAACTATCAATAAAACACCATCTATTATAACAATCAAAAACATTTCCCAACTGAAAGAACTACCTCCAGTGACAAACTTTGAGAAAACCGGTAGTAGAGCTAAAAAGAGAAGCAAAATAGGAAACATCCGCCTCGTTAAAATCCGTTTGACCATAGCTAGCTTCCCGGACGCGTCATTATAAATTTCAAACTCGGCATCCGACTCAATTCCAGAATGAAGTTTTCTAAAGTAGGAAAAACCATTAAAGTCTGTAATATGCTCCCAGCCACAGTCTTTAAACAATTGTAAATAGGAGGCTCTCTCTGATTTTTTCATAGGATAAAAGTCCAACTGATAAGACACCTGCTCCGGTTGGCACTTTTCAAAAGTATACTTAACCGCAACTACTAAGTTAGAGTAGGTCACTTCCTTAAGTTTCCAGCCCTCAGCATGCATTTTTCTAAGATATAAAGCCTCTCTATCATAATCCGCAATGGTAGCAATTCTATAAACAACCTTCTTTTCCATCATCCTTCCTCCCGACTGTTTCTATAGAGCCGTTCAATACGCTTCAATTCAATATCTAAGACTTTGCGTCCCAAGTCTGTAATATGATAGATTTTCCGTTTTTCCTCTTCGCGGACAAAGGAAATCAAACCATCCTTTTCCATTTTTGACAAGGTTCCATACATAGTCCCAGGACTAATCGAAACTTGCGAATCTGTCATCTCCTTGACCTTTTGCGTAATACTATAACCATGACCTTCCTTTTGCAGACAGAACAAGATATAAAAGCCCGTTTCCGTCATCGGAAGATAAACTCGACGAATCTTATCCGTTAATTCCATTTATAACCATCTCCTATTCAGTTCGATATATCGCACTTCGTTATATAAAATATATCACACCTCGATATAAAACACAAGAAAAAAGATCACCCACAGGCAATCTTTCTTCTATATTAGTAAAGATCTAAATAGTTATCAATTTCCCATTGTGAAACGAAGGTTGCATAACTTGCCCATTCGATTCGTTTGGCTTCAAGGAAACTAGTATAGATATGTTCTCCAAGAGCCGCTCTGACAACTTCATCTTCTGTCAAAGCTTTCAAAGCGTTGTGAAGAGTTGATGGAAGGTCTGTAATACCAGCTTCCTTGCGCTCTTCTGCTGTCATGATGTAGATATTTTCTTCGATAGGAGCTGGTGCTTCGATTTTATTTTCAATACCATGCAAACCAACTTCCAAAAGAACTGCCATAGCGATGTACGGATTAGCCATTGGATCCACTGAACGCAACTCAAGACGAGTCCCCATACCACGTGAAGCAGGCACGCGCACAAGTGGCGAACGGTTACGACCAGCCCAAGCAATGTAAACCGGCGCTTCATAACCTGGAACCAAACGTTTGTATGAGTTAACCGTTGGGTTCATGATGGCAGTATAGTTGTAGGCATGTTTGATCAAACCACCAAGGAAATGGTAGGCCGTTTCTGACAACTGCATTCCTTTTGGATCATTTGGATCAAAGAAAGCATTGTTTCCTTCTGCATCAAACAAGGACATATTACAGTGCATACCTGATCCGGCAATACCAAATTTTGGTTTCGCCATAAAGGTTGCGTAAAGCCCATGTTTGCGAGCAATGGTTTTAACAACAAGTTTAAAGATTTGAATCTTATCACAAGCTCGAAGAACTTCATCGTACTTGAAGTCAATCTCATGTTGTCCAACCGCAACCTCGTGGTGACTTGCTTCTACTTCAAATCCCATTTTGGTCAAGACATTCACAATCTCACGACGTGTATTGTCCGCAAGGTCAGTAGGTGCCAAATCAAAGTAGCCACCCTTGTCATTTACTTCAAGTGTTGGATCCCCATTTTCATCCAGTTTAAATAGGAAGAATTCTGGCTCTGGCCCAAGGTTGAAGGATTTAAATCCCACTTCTTCCATGTGACGAAGAGCACGTTTCAAATTGCCACGAGGGTCACCTGCAAATGGCTCACCTTCTGTTGTATAGACATCACAGATCAAACCTGCAACACTTCCATTTTCATCTCCCCACGGGAAGACTGTCCATGTATCCAAGTCAGGGTACAAGTACATATCCGACTCATTGATACGTACAAAACCTTCAATAGAAGATCCATCAAACATAGCCTTGTTTGACAAGACTTTATCTAACTGTTCATCTGTAGCAGGAATTTCGACGTTCTTCATCGTCCCCAAAATATCTGAGAACATAAGACGAATAAAGGTAACATTTTTTTCCTTGACTTCACGACGAATATCTGCAGCTGTGATTGGCATGAGTTTTCTCCTTAATGTATGACTACTTGCGGTTGCCTAACCGCGACCAAAAGGTGACCGTACTGAAGCAAAGCGACCCTGTTGGAGGAGTTCATTATGAAGTGCACGACGCACCTCAGTCTGACTCACCGCTTTCTTGGATTTCGCTTCACGTTCAGCATATTTTTTCTTAATGGCAGCGATATTATAACCTTCAGAGATATAATCTTTGATTTCAAGCAGACGATCCATGTCATTCAAAGAATACATGCGACGGTTTCCTTCGTTTCGATCAGGCTTGATCAACTCTTGATCTTCATAATAACGAATCTGACGCGCCGATAAATCGGTCAACTTCATAACACTGCCGATAGGAAAAACAGCCATATTTCGGCGAAATTCTTTTTCCTTCATTTACAATTTCCTTCTTTCTGTCTATTATAGTCTAAAAAAAGACAAACGTCAATTGATAATGTTATAAAATGTAACATTATTTTTCTTTTTTCTCTAAAAAGAGACGAATACGATCAATATCGTAATTTACGAGAATTGCGACAAAAACTCCCATGAAAGTTTCTGATACACGCGCAAACACGTACAAAATCGTTTCACCGCTCGGAATCGATAGGGTAATGATTAACATAGCTGCTACACCACCAATAACCCCTGCTTTGTTATTCATGGCTACATTTGTCATAATGGTTAACATGGTGCAGATTGGAACAACTATCAAGGTCACCCAAAAGGCTTCGTGGAAAAAGGTATTTAATAAGAAGAAGACCAGGGCATAGAGGCCACCGATACTATTTCCTAGAATACGCGAAGTCCCAAAATGGACACTCTTATCAAAACTCTCTCTCAGGCTAAAAACGGCTGTCAAAGCACCGATTTGAAGACCTTTCCAGCCAAAAAAGCCAAAAATCAAGAGAACCAGAAAAACAGCAATACCTGTTTTAAAGGTTCGCATACCAAGTTTGAACTGGGATTTATCGAATTTATATTTTTTAAAATAACTCATAATCTCAACTTTCTCTTTCCATTTTATCATAAATTGGCTGATTTTATGAGCAATAGTTGAGAGGAAGCGTTTTTATTTCAAGCAAAAGAAAAGAGGAACTATTATCCCTCTCTTCTTTGATTTATTTATAAAATCTTATTTTTCTGTCAAGGCTGCAAGTCCTGGAAGAACTTTACCTTCAAGAAGTTCCATTGATGCTCCACCACCGCGTCACAAATACCTACACTAACACAAAAAGGTGACATAGCCACCTTTTTGTTAACGTTTCAGTTTTGTTCCTTTTTCTACAAAATCAGGATTTTGTAGAGACTAACGGGCTGAAATTATTTTTCTGTAAGTGCAGCCAAACCTGGCAATACTTTACCTTCGAGAAGTTCCATTGAAGCACCTCCGCCCGTACTAATCCATGAGAATTTGTCTGCACGGCCAAGGTTAATCGCTGCGGCAGCTGAGTCACCACCACCGATGATTGATTTAACGCCTGGTTGTTTCACGATAGCGTCCATCACACCGATTGTTCCAGCTTGGAAGTCAGGGTTTTCAAATACACCCATAGGTCCGTTCCATACAACTGTTTTGGCACCAGTCAAAGCTTCGTCAAATTTAGCAATAGATTTTGGACCGATGTCAAGACCAAGGAAGCCTTCAGAAACTGCTTCACCTTCAGTGTCACGCACTTCAGTGTAGCCAGCAAATGCGTTAGCTTCTTTTGAGTCAACTGGCAAGATCAATTTACCGTTTGCTTTTTCAAGAAGAGCTTTTGCAACATCCAATTTGTCTTCTTCTACAAGTGAGTTACCGATTTCGATACCTTGTGCTTTGTAGAATGTGTAAGTCATACCACCACCGATAAGGACTTTATCAGCTTTTTCAAGCAAGTTTTCGATAACACCGATCTTGTCTGAAACTTTTGAACCACCGAGGATCGCCACGAATGGACGTTCTGGAGCTTCAACTGCTTCTTGGATGTAGGCAATTTCGTTTTCAAGAAGGAAACCAGCAACTGCTTTTTCAACGTTTGCTGAGATACCAACGTTAGATGCGTGTGCACGGTGAGCTGTACCGAATGCATCGTTTACGAAGATGCCATCTCCAAGTGATGCCCAGTATTTACCAAGTTCAGGATCGTTTTTAGATTCTTTCTTACCGTCAACATCTTCGTAACGAGTGTTTTCAACCAAGAGAACTTGTCCATCTTCAAGAGCGTTGATTGCCGCTTCCAATTCAGCACCACGAGTGACACCTGGAAGGAAAGCAACGTCTTGACCCAATTTAGCTGCCAAGTCAGCAGCTACAGGAGCAAGTGATTTACCAGCTTTGTCTGCTTCTTCTTTTACACGGCCAAGGTGAGAGAAGAGGATAGCACGTCCACCTTGTTCAAGGATGTACTTGATAGTTGGAAGAGCTGCAGTGATACGGTTGTCGTTGGTAATCACGCCATCTTTTACAGGTACGTTGAAGTCAACACGAACGAGAACTTTTTTCCCTTTCAATTCAACGTCTTTAACAGTCAATTTTGCCATTAGATATGACTCCTTCTTTTTTTATACGTGTTAATTATATCACAAAATCAGCAAAAGAGATAGAAAAACCCTAAACTTTTCCAGTTCTTTCTTGCAACGAAAACTAGCATTTCTGAAAATCAAAACTAGAAAAACCTTTCCAAATCACTAAGTAATACAAGAAAAACGAGTTAATCCATCTCATTCTTCCACTGATTTTTACTACTTAAAACGAGGTTTGACTAATCTGCAGCCAAACCTTGTTTTTAGTTGTTATGAGGAAATGCAAGAATCCTAAATCGATTCGTTTTCTCTCTTCTTTCCAGCAAGTAGGCCATAGCCACTCATCACTCCGAGGAGTCCTAGTGCTACTAGACTAGCATCTCTTGTTACTCCAGTATTTGGAAGTTCTTTACCTACTTTTTCATTTGTCGGTGTTGCTATAAGAGCTTGACCTGTTTTTTGAGAGTCTTGCTCTTCTTTCGTTCCAACTTCAACAATTTCTGGAAGAGCTTCCTTGAGAACTTCTGTTGAACGAAGGGTACGATTGCCTCGGGCATCGACTTCTACAAAGCGACGAATTTGTCCTTCTTCTCCAGCTTGCACAATACGACGTTGACCTTTGAGAAGCTCTGAGTTTGGACGTTCTTGACGTTCAAAGGATACTGCAATTTCTTCAACTTCTAGTTTCGGAGTTTCTAGAACTAAATCTTTAACTCCTTCAGCTGGTTGATTGCTTGATAAAACTTTTGTTCCTACTTCGGTAATCTCTGGAACAGCTTCCTTGAGAACTTCAGTCGAACGAAGGGTGCGTTTACCTTGGACATCTACTTCTACTAGACGACGAATTTGCCCTTCTTCTCCTTTTTGGACAAGTTGACGTTGACCTTTAAGAAGGTTCACATTTGGTCGCTCTTGACGTTCGAAGACCACTGTATCCTCTTCAACTTCTAGTTTCGGAGTTTCTAGAACCAGGTCTTTTACTCCTTCAGCTGGTTGATTACTTGAAAAGACTTTGGTTCCAACTTCTACGATTTCAGGGGTTGCTTCTTTCAAAACTTCTGTAGCGCGAAGCGTACGATTGCCTTGAGCATCTACTTCTACTAGACGACGAATCTGCCCTTCTTCTCCTTTTTGGACAAGTTGACGTTGACCTTTAAGAAGGTTCGCATTTGGTCGTTCTTGACGCTCATAGGCTGTTGTTTCAGTTTCAACAACTAATTCAGGGAGGACCTCAACTGTTGGGGCTACTTCACTTGGATCCATGCTACCAACATGATGACTTTCTTCTGCAGGAGCTAGTTTCTTATTCAGCTTTTCTTTCATGTCCGCAAAAGCTTGTGGAGTTGGCATCTCTGAAGCCAACAAAGTTTCTGCTTGTTCAATCAACTCAGCTTTAGGATCTTTTTCACGGATAGATTCGAGCAAACCTTCCAATTCTTCTCTAGCTGTCTGATAACGTTGATTTCCATCCAAGTCTGTCCCTGCTTGTTTCAACTCATTCAAGGCTTTGTTGACTTCTTCTTGACTGGCATCATGGTTTTCTGCAACAGCTTTCGCTGCATTGAGTTTCTCTACTAGTACAGCTTGTTTGTCCTCACTTGAGAAGGTATAGGCAAGGGTTGACTGACGGCCTTGGGCAGCAGTGATTTCTTGTTTAAGGTATTCATCATTAACTGCAGCCTTTGGAGAAACCAAGACATCAAACTCAGCCGTGTGCCCCTTGTAATGCAGGGTCAAGGTCTGGCGTCCAGTCTTCTGAGCATCGTAGCCCTTGATTTCAACACCTTCATCAGTAAAGCTGTGAGTCTCTTCTGTCTCGTCATCATAGAGAACACCAAAGCGACCTTCAGAGAGATCCAGTTGATCTCCTACTAGATAGTCTATTTTTGGTTTCTTAGTAATATACAAGCCCGCTACTTCTTTTGGTTTTCCTTCATCCTGTCCTGTCACTTGGACTTTAAGATCACCTGACACTGGTAAACCAAGGTATTGCAGTGTTAGGTTTTGTTCCCCTTTTTGATGAGCGTCGTATCCAGATACCGTCACACCTGAGTGAGTAAGGTTAATCAGCTCGTCGGCTTGTCCCCCTTCGTATTGAACACGGAGTGTTCCGCCTCTGAGGTCCAGTTTTTCTCCTTCTTTATAAACTGTCTTTTTAGGTCCTTTTTCAAGGCTAACTGCAGCAATTTTTCTCTCATCCTGTGGAATCGCTACAGCCAAGGTGTTACTGATTTCTTTGCCAGGTAGTTGGGTACGATAGTAGAGGAGAGTTGGTTGCTTATCAAAGCCCAATGGAGCTGTTGCCAAGTCACCACCAGTTTCAGTCTTTAAGGTTGCAATTGGTGTTTGTGAATCAGCCTTGTCGTAAACGGTGATGGTTGCGCCTGCCGGAACATCAGAGAAGCCTAGTTGAACTTGGTGGTTTCCAAGTGAACGAGCAGCTACCTTAGCCATTGGAATATTTTGACTTTCTGTGTCCAAGGCTTCGTACATCTTCCAGTTGTAGATACGAATGGCCTTCCAAGGTGTTCCGTTATCAGATGTAATGACATGCAAGCGCCAGTCTTGGGCAGTAATTGGTTTGTCAAGAGTGATATCTGTAACGTGCGCTTTATTGCCACGGACTTCCTTAGCCAACTTCCATTGACCATCCGCATCTTTATAATAAAGGTCAAAGTCTTTGGTGTTCATCAGACCATCGTTAACAGACTCACCACCAGCTCCCGCATGATCCATCACCCATCTGACAACACGACGTGGTTGAGTCAAACGAATATCGACACTACCGCTCAATTGTCCTGAAGACCACTTGTCTGAAAGACTGGTAATGGTACCGTTCAACATACCTTCAATACCTTCTCCACCTTCGGTATTCGGGAAAGTGCTACCGATAACCGTTGCCCCTGGAACAATATTTTCAGCCAAAGGTCTTGGGAGAGTCGTATCCTGAACAGTCATGCCCCAGTTAAAGGATGTCGTCGCAGCTTCTGAACGAAGGCCATTTTTACCAACTGCAACGACTTTCAATTCTTGCGTCGTACCAGTCGCATTAGCAGAGCGGCTAACTTTTGGCAAGTAGATGGTTGAAGCAGATGAACCTGTCAACAAACGCCAGTTATCCCCATTTTTTTCGTAGACTTCATAGAAATCCGCATCTTGATTACCCGCAAACTGGACCACTGCTTCAGCTTCTTGGGCATTTTTAAGAGATTGTTTCACCACAGAAAGGCCTGTAGGCGCTTGTGGTGCTTGGTGATTGTCTGAAATTGTTAATTGACCTAGGTTAAACTGATAATCTTTTACAGCTCCTTCATGCTCGAAGAAGAGTTTGACTGCATAGATGGTTTTACCTGCTAGTGAGCTGAGATCAAATTCTTCATTTGTCCAGTTGTCAGAAAGGGTTAGCTCTTTCCATGCATCTGCATCATCGAATTTGTAGTCTGGAGTTGTAGAGAAGGCCATATAAACTTTCGACCCTTTTCCTCCCTTGTGGGCAACACGAAGTTTGGTTTTCTCAGTTACTTCTAACTTAGTAGAATACAAATTCACATCCTGGTCCGTCTTACCAGCTACATTACCTGAGAATTTAAGGGAATTTCCGCCATTGTAGGCATCTGTAAAATCATATTCTGCACGAAGTTTCTCCCCTGTTGAAGTCTGCCACCAGCGCCATGTTGGCAAGATACCTGAAACCGAACGGTAGTTCCACTCAGAATCCTTAGAAACCTTTCCGTCTACAAACCACTTTCTACCATGGCCTGTATTAAAGGAGGTAGTGAAGGTCCGGCCTACTGCTGGTGTGCGGTCTGCAACTAAATTAGCAATCCCATACCACTCTTTGTCCGCTGGTTTTTGAGCTGTCGGATCTCCTTGGTAACCTGTGAAGAAGATATCTTCGTTTTTGTGGTAGTCTTCACCTGTTTTTCCTAGACTGGTAATTGTATCTGGTGCAAAGAGTCCAAGTGACAAACGTAACTTGCCTTTTTCATCTAAGAGGGCATCCCATTTAACTTTTGTCTTATAAGAACCACCTTGTTGCAATTCCAATCCTGCAAAGACATCATATTGGCTACGTTCCAGCCATTTTGCCATTTCTACAGAGTGGTCATTCTTTTCCTTATTCCAGTTGAAATTAGCAAAGAATTGATCCGCAGGGACCTTGTCACCTTCTTTTTGCATGAACTGGTAGTTGTAATCACCTAGACCGTCTTCGTGATAACGACCATATTTATAGGTCATGGCATCGTACCAAGCATACTTGATTGGATGGTTGACTTTTGCCGCATATTCTTTTGTATAGAGCATGAATTGACGCATTTTTTCACCAAGTGGCGTTACTAAGTCACCTGTTGTTTCTTGGTTGATAAAATACCCATCAAAACCATAGTACTTAGCAAGGTCGACAAGTTTTCGTGCAATAGGGAAGGTTCCATCCTCATCTTGTTTCAAAGCAGCAACAAATTTTTCTTGGTCTGCAATACTATTAGACCAGTTGAAGAAGAGTGTACCATATACAGGAACCCCGTTACGGTGACCTGCATCAATAACGTCAGGAGTTGGAACGAGACCTTCCCAGAAGACCATTGAATCCAAGTATTGCCAGTAGTCAAAGGCGTAGGCCTTGAATTCTTCTCCACCAACAGAAGCGTGGTCTTTAGCCTTTGAGTTGGTATTTGCTAGCGCCTGAACTTTGGCTCTTCTACTTGCTTTTTCGTTCACCAACTGGCCTCTATGGCGCTTAGCAAGTTCAACAGAAGAACGATTGATGGGATCATCCTCACGCGCACCCGGTTCCCATTTCAACAAATCCTCCCAAGAATTAAATTTGATTTCCTTTGGTTTTAATGTTTTTTCTGTATTTTTAGGGACATCTGGCTGGACTTCTTTTTCAGTCTTATTAGCTTCTGCTGCTGGCTTAGACTCATCCCCTTGGCTAGTTCCTTCAGGCTTTGCTTCTGTTTCCTTGTCAGACTTAGGTTTTGCTTCTGCAGATGGTGTTTCCGCAGCCACCTCACTTGCTTTTTCCTCTGGTTTAGCTGCGCTTACTGCCTCTGCAGTTTCAGTAGTTGCAGCTTCATTGCTTGCTGGCGAAGCAGTTTCAGATGCTGTCGCTACTCCTTCTGCCTTTTCTGGCTTATTTTCTCTAGCATGTTCTCCTTCATGCTGCTTGTCAGCTTCATTAGTTGGATGCTCACTCTCTCCTGAAACAAGCTCTGTATTGACTCCCTTATTTTCAGGAACTGCAGTTTCTTCAGCCAAGGCTGGACCAGCGAATAAAACAGCACCAATCATTAGCGAGCAGGCTCCTACTGATAACTTACGAATACTGTAACGACAACGTCTTTCAAAAAATGGATTCTTCATTTTCTCCTCCTAAAAGATTGATTTTGCTACATAAAAGAAAGCGCTTAACTTTCTTTATAAAATTTTTATCCCAATCACAGGGACCAAGATAATTCCTCCCTCATTTTAAAATATTTCTTTTAAATGTCAATATATAAAAGGAAATACCTATATCTAGGTTAGAAATTGGTAAAATTAATATAATCAAGGCCCATTCTAACGAATTTTCTTTCTAAAATCTTAGCTTAACACTTGTTAGATTTACTTTTATCCTTTAAAATAGAATAGGAGAAATTCCGTTATTATTTTTCGGAGGAAAAAGAAATGTCCATTAATTGGCAGGAAATTTTATTTCACTTTTTAGGTGGTCTGGGACTATTCTTATATAGTATCAAGACCATGGGAGACGGTTTGCAACAAGCTGCTGGAGATCGCCTTCGTTTTTACATTGATAAGTATACTAGCAATCCCTTTTTAGGTGTTCTAGTCGGCATTGTCGTGACTGCCCTGATTCAGTCAAGTACAGGGGTTACAGTTATCACGGTTGGACTGGTCAGCGCTAGTCTTCTAACTCTTAGACAGGCTATCGGAATTATCATGGGAGCCAACATCGGAACCACAGTTACTTCCTTTATCATCGGTTTCAAGCTTGGTGAGTATGCTTTACCCCTGATTTTCCTTGGAACCATGTTCCTCTTCTTTACCAAAAATAGAACAGCAAACAATATCGGGCGCATCCTGTTTGGTGTAGGGGGAATCTTCTACGCCCTCAACCTCATCAGTGCCGGTATGAGTCCTCTTAAAGATTTACCACAATTCAAGGAATACATGGTAACCTTGGGACAAAATCCTGTGTTGGGAGTTTTTGCCGGTGCAGTGATTACCGTCCTCATCCAAGCTTCTTCTGCGACAATCGGGATTTTGCAAGGTCTCTATGCAGGCGGATTCCTGGACCTTAAAGGTTCTCTACCGGTTCTCTTCGGGGATAATATCGGGACAACCCTAACAGTTATCATCGCGGCAGCTGGAGCCAATGTCTCTGCGAAACGCGTTGCTGCAACCCACGTTACCTTTAACGTTTTAGGAACTATTCTTTGCTTAATCTTATTAGGTCCATTTACGTCTATGATTGAGTACTTCCAGGCACTCCTTCACCTCTCACCTGAGATGACCATCGCCTTCTCTCACGGTGCCTTTAACGTAAGTAACACCATTGTACAATTTCCATTCATCGGAGCCTTGGCCTACTTTGTAACCAAACTCATCCCTGGTGAAGATGAAGTTGTGAAGTACGAGCCACTTTATCTTGATGAGCATTTGATTAAACAAGCTCCATCAATCGCTCTCGGAAATGCGAAGAAAGAACTCCTTCACTTGGGAAATTATGCTTCTAAAGCCTTTGACCTTTCATACAACTACATCATTGACCTTAATGAAAAGGTTGCTGAAAAAGGACACAAGACAGAAGAAGCCATCAATACCATTGATGAAAAATTGACTCGTTACCTTATTACTCTTTCAAGCGAAGCCCTTAGCCAGAAAGAAAGTGAAGTGCTCACCAACATTCTTGATTCATCCCGTGATTTGGAACGGATTGGGGATCACGCAGAAGCCCTAATCAATCTGACCGACTATCTTCAACGTAAAAATGTTGAGTTCTCTGAAGCTGCTTTGCAAGAACTAGCTGATATCTATCAAAAAACCACTGGCTTTATCAGAGATGCCCTTGATAGTGTAGAAAACAATGATATTGAAAAAGCTCAAAGTCTGATTGAACGCCATAAAGAAATCAACAATATGGAACGTGTTCTCAGAAAGACCCACATCAAGCGCCTCAACAAGGGCGAGTGTTCAACACAAGCTGGTGTCAACTTTATCGACATCATTTCCCACTATACTCGTGTATCTGACCACGCCATGAACCTTGCTGAAAAGGTCATCGCTGAACAAATCTAAGATCCAAGAAGCTATCCTAAATGGGATGGCTTTTTTCTTTTCCTAACCAAGAATTGCTTTTCTAACATATAGAAAAATGCTTTGATTCACAATGGAATCAAAGCATTTTAAAGAGCTCCCCATACATAAGCGCAGAAGCCGCAGTTCCTCTGTACTTTGCTTCTTCTCTTTTGATAAAGCGAGCCAAGTTGAGCAACTCAGGTGCCGGATGTTTGGGATTCAGGAGCAATTCACGATTGACCAGGCCTGAGAGACGAACTGCCAGCAATTGCTCATTTGTAGTAGGCAGTTTTTTAGCAGTCTCTAGGAGAGCAGCAACTAAATCCTCACTCAAATCATGTCGAGCATGATTGTAAAGATCTTTTACAAGGCTTTCTAGGTTTGGTTCTACCATCCCTACCACCTCCTTATGGTTTAATAATTTTTAATCAAATCAACTGTTGAACGATCCAATTTTTTCACCAAGGCTTGCAAGAAAGCTTGCGCTTCTATGAAGTCATCCATAGCGTAGAGGGTTTGATGAGAATGGATATAACGAGCGCAGACACCGATTGTTGTAGATGGGACACCACCATTTTTCAGATGAGCTGCGCCAGCGTCTGTTCCGCCTTTACCACAGTAGTATTGGTACTTGATACCAGCTTCTTCAGCTGTTGTCAAAAGGAAATCCTTCATCCCTGGAAGAAGCAAGTGTCCTGGATCATAGAAACGAATCAAGGTTCCATCTCCAATCTTACCTTGACCACCGTAGACATCACCTGCTGGTGAACAGTCAACTGCGAGGAAGACTTCTGGATCAAACTTGGTTGTAGATGTATGAGCACCACGGAGACCAACTTCTTCTTGGACGTTAGAGCCAAGATACAGTTCATTTCCGAGTTTTTGACCTGACAAAGCTTCTGCCAGCTCACTTACCATGAGAACCCCATAGCGATTGTCCCAAGCTTTTGAAATGATATTTTTTTCATTGGCTGTCAAGATTGCAGAACTATCTGGTACGATGGTGTCGCCAGGACGGATGCCAAAGCTTTCTGCCTCAGCCTTATCCGCAAAACCACCATCAAAGACGATATCTGCAATAGCAGGCATGGTTGGTCCACCCTTACCACGAGTCAAATGTGGCGGAACGGAGCCTGAAATCACAGGAATTTCATGACCATCACGAGTCAAGAGTTTGAAACGTTGGCTGCTGACTACCATAGGATTCCAACCTCCAATTTCAACCACACGGAAGGTACCATCTGGCTTAATATCGCTGACCATAAAACCAACTTCATCCATGTGAGAAGCGACCAAGACGCGCGGTGCATCCGCAGCTTCTGAATGTTTAATTCCGAAAATACCACCCAAGCCATCTGTCACCACTTCATCCACGTGCGGTGTCAACTTTTCACGAAGATAAGCACGGACAGGCGCTTCATGACCTGAGATCGCAGCAAGTTCTGTTACTTCTTTGATTTTTGAAAATAATGTTGTCATTTCAGTTCCTTCTTTCTTTCATCCATTTTACCACTTTTTATAGGAGAAGGATAGCGGGAAGGTGGATTTCTAAATTAGTATCTTAGTCCTGCTCTATCTTAGAAAAAGCTTGTATTTTCTTGCATGTGAGGTGAAATCTAAGAACTATTCCAAGACCAACCAAACTATTAATTCCCAAACACAAAACAATTCAATGCTATATTTGTTCAGTTTTTCATGAAATTTGCAGAAAATAGTTGACTTCGCCTTCTTATTTCTTTAAAATAGTACAAAAATAGGAAAAGGAAAAAATCATGACCAAAACAATTCTTGTTACAGGTGGAGCTGGCTATATTGGCTCCCATACCGTTAAAGCTCTTTTAAATGCTGGCTATCAGGTACATGTTCTAGATAATCTCTCTACAGGAAATCGAGCGGCTGTGGATAGTCGTGCTAGCTTTAAACAACTGGATGTTTATGATGCTAGTGCCTTAAAAACTTACTTGGAAGAAAATCAGATTGATGCTGTTCTCCATTGTGCGGGTGAGATTGTTGTGAGCGAAAGTATTGAAAATCCAAGTAAATACTTCACTGCCAATGTTGCTGGTATGAACCAAGTTCTCAAAGTCTTGTCTGAAGTTGGTATTCAAAAAATCATGTTCTCTTCGACTGCTTCCCTTTATGGTAATAACTGTATTGACAAGCCAGCTACTGAAGATACCTTACTCGACCCTGTCAACCCTTATGCAGAGACAAAACTGATGGGCGAACGAATGATTTACTGGATGGCTAATCGCTACGATTGGAAATATGTCATTTTCCGTTACTTTAATGTAGCTGGGGCTGAAATGGATGCTTCAAACGGTCTGCGCGTAAAAAATCCAACTCATATTATTCCAAATATCAACAAGACCGCATTGGGACAAAATGATAGCCTAAAAATATTTGGAGATGACTACGATACACGTGATGGTTCATGTATTCGGGATTACATTCATGTCTTGGACCTTGCACAGGCTCACGTTAAAGGAATGAATTACCTCTTTCAAGAAGACAGTTCTTCTCAAATCTTTAACTTAGGAACTGAAAAAGGCTATACTGTCAAAGAAATCTTTAAAACTGCTGAAGAATTACTGAATCAAAAAATACCCCACGAAATTGTTGCGCGTCGTGCTGGTGACCCAGCTAGTGTCCTAGCAGACGCATCAAAAGCTAAACAATATCTTGACTGGCAAGCTAGCTACTCCCTCGAAGATATTATTTTATCAGATTATCGTTGGCGTGTTAAAGAAGGCAAAAACATTTTAGAATAAATAGCAGAAACATCAATAATAAATAAAAACACAGATAGATGGCACTTGATAAATACCAAGTATCATCTATCTGTGTTTTATACATTAGAATCCAATTTATACTCTTCAAAAATCTCTTCAAACCACGTCAACGTCGCCTTGCTGTATAGATGTTACTGACTTTGTCAGTTCTATCTGCAACCTCAAAATAGTATTTTGAGCTGACTTCGTCAGTTTCATCTACAACCTCAAAACACTGTTTTGAGCAGCCTGCGACTAGTTTCCTAGTTTGTTCTTTGATTTTCATTGAGTATTATTTTGAATTTCTCTTTAAAGAAAAATGATCTGGGACGGGGTCCTTACCTGTTTTCGACCAGGGATGGCAACGTAAAATCCGAGACAAGCCCATCAAAACACCCTTGAAGCCATGTTTTTCAATAGCCTCAATCATATAGTTGGAACAAGTTGGCTCAAAGCGGCAAGAGGGTGGAAAGGCTGGCGAGATAAAACGTTGGTAAAAGCGCACAGGCGCTATTAAAATTCGTTTCATTATTTCTTGGTTACAGCCATGGTGTGTAGTTGGCTGATTTCTTTTTTATTAAGACGACGGAATTCTCCTGGACGGAGTCCTGTCAAGTCTAGATGTCCGAAACGGGTCCGTGACAACTTATCTACTTGGAGACCGACAGCTTCAAACATCTTTTTAACCTGGTGGTTACGCCCTTCATGGATAGTCAACTGCACCACAGAGCGATTTTTAACTGGGTCCACTTTGAGAATCTCATAGACAGCCGGCTTGGTTTTCTTACCATCAATCTCAAGTCCACGGGTCAAGGGGCGGAGATTGTCCTTATTGGCCACACCTTTAACACGCGCAACATAAACCTTGTCAATCTCATTACGAGGGTGAATCATCTCATCCGTAAAATCCCCATCATTGGTCAAAATCAAGACTCCTGATGTATCCCAGTCCAAACGACCTACAGGGTAGATGCGCTCTTTCACGTTGGGCAAGAGGTCGACAACCGTCTTGCGGCCCTTGTCATCTGTCACACTGGAAATAACACCGCGTGGTTTGTTAAGTAGATAATAGACCTTTTCTTCGTTGTAGATAGGTTGACCTTCAACTTCGACCTTGTCGCCTGACTTGATAGTGGTTGCTAGTTCACGTACCACCTGGCCGTTAACCGTCACCAAACCTTGCTTAATCAGCTCTTCTGCTTTTCTCCTACTGGCCACACCTGCGTGGGCAATATACTTATTGATTCTCATCTTCTTCTATCCTTTCACCAAATAATTGGCTTTCTTGGGCTTGAATCTCAAGCTCATCAATCACTGGTAATTCTTCTAAATGGTTTATCCCCATGTAATCTAGGAAATAATCTGTTGTCACATAGAGGTTGGGGCGCCCCAACACTTCTTTTTTCCCGTCTTCTCGTATCAAGTCAAAGGCCTGCAACTTTGCCAAGGCCCCACTCGAGTTGACCCCACGGATGGCATCAATTTCTATCCGTGTGATGGGCTGCTTATAGGCAATGATGGACAAGGTCTCAAGGGCAGCCCGAGATAAACTCTGGTTGATAGGTGCCTTAGAGTATTCCTTCAAGATCTCTGAAAACTGAGGCTTGGTCACCAATCTATAAGCACCACCAGTCTCAATCAGGGCCAAACTGGAATCTGGGTCCTTTTCATACTTCTGAGATAATTTTTCTAAACTCTGTTGGATGCCTGTCGGTGGCAGAGAGAGGAGTTCGGCTAACTGGCGGACTCTAATCCCATCTTCACCCGCTACAAACAAGAGCGCTTCTATTTTTGCTAAAGTACTCATCTTTCCTCTCTATCAAGTCTAGCTTTGGGTCACTTGACTTTCTTCCTTCTTTTCCATGAGATAAATATCTCCGAAACTTTCCTCTTGCACGAGGATCAGCTCCTGGGTTTTGATTAACTCTAGGGTTGCCAAAAAGAGGGTGATGACCTCTTGGACATTCTGGGCTTCCTTGAACAAATCCTGCAAGCGCAATTGGTCTCGTCCAGCCAAGGACTCTTTCACGATAACCATCATGTCCTCAATCTTATACTCATCCCGCAAGATAGTCGTGTGATTCTGTGCAAACTCCTCTTTTTTCTTGGCTAGGATATTTGAAAAAGCTAAAAAGAGGTCAATGGTCGTCTTGTCATGAACAAGCTCCGCATCTTCGTAAATCAACTCTGTCGGTGCTTTAGAATAATACTGGGCCCGATCTTGGTGCTTGGCTTCCAACTGCTCACCCAAGAGCTTGAACTTGCGGTATTCTTCGATTTGAGAGAGAAGATCCTGCTCTAGGTCATCTTCCAAATCTGTCACTTCCGCTACCTTTGGTAAGAGCTTGCGACTCTTAATCAGCATGAGCTGACTGGCCATGACCATGTACTCACCCGTCACTTCCAGACGCATGGCCTGCAGGGTTGAAACATAGGCTAGGTATTGTTCAATGACTTCTGTGATGGGCACATCGTAGATATCCATCTGGTACTTAGAAACCAAGTGCAAAAGCAAGTCCAGAGGCCCTTCAAAATCTTTTAATTTAATATCCATTATCTATATTTTTCTAAGGTCAGGACTGTTTTTAATCCTAATTTTTTTGCAATTTCGTACAAATCGATCTTGTTTTCAATTTGTCGTAGAATGAACTGTTCCCGCAAGGCTTGGGCTGATAAGGCCGGAAAACCTTTCTCCTTGACAAAGGACTCTAGCTGACGAAAGGCCCACTGACGAGAATAGACTTTCCCTCCCCTTTCAAAGAGGTAGGTCTGGCCCATCAAGGGTTCTAGCTCTGAAAGCAAGCTCGTGGGAATGGTGACAATCCTCTGTTGAGAAGCCTTCTGGATTCTCAACACCTGAAAATCCAGATTGATATCCGCAACCTTTAGAGCTAATATCTCACTTGGCAAGAGTCCCATTTCTAGGATTAAGAGCGCTAGCAAGCGACCCTCTGAATAGTCACTTTCCTGCCAAAAAGAGGCTAAGTCTAGAATTTCTGGCTTTTCCGTCTTCTTTTCAGCTTGTTTGGCTAATTCCAAACGATAAAAGCTATCCACTTCTCCTTTTTGATAGAGAAAGTAGAGAAATTGGTTACAGGCCGAAATCTTTCGCTTCTGGGCGCTGATTTTTAGATTGGCTAGTTGGGCTTGGTAAATCTTGAGACTGGTCTCAGAAATCCGCTCGCCTACAATGTCTAAAAATTGCTCCAGATCATACTTATAGGACTGCTTGGAATTGGCAGACAAGCCCTGCTTTTCCTCTAAAAAATCTGAAATTCTGTCTCTCATTTGCATCGAATCTCATATTCCTTACTAAAGTCATGCAAGAGGGCATTCACTGCCTTGAGGATAGACTTGCGCGTGATAATCCCTTGGAAAATCCCTGACGCATCTACAACAGGCAAGAAGGACTCATCTACCAGCTTGTGCAAGACCTCCGTAATGGTAAAATCAGGCGAAACAACCGCTACATCCGTTTTGGTCATATGAACAATATCCGTATCCGCCATAATTTCTTGATTCAAGTCATGCTCCATCTGATAAGCCATAATATCTCTGAGCCCAATCGTCCCAACAAACTGTTTTTCATCTGTTACAACAGGAACACGGGTATAGGTCATCTGACTGAGCAAGAGGGTCGCGTGATCTGCATTGTGGGTATCAATTAACACAGCTAGATTTTCAGCAGGGGTCAAAAAAGTTTCTTCTTGCCCCAACAAGAAAGTCTCAAACTCCTTGGCAATCATCGGCTAAACTCCTTGGACAAGCCCGGATACACCTCGTGGTCTCGTGTCAAAAAGTCCACTTTGAAATAACTGTCATCAATCTCCACACGAGCATAGAGACATTCTCTGATGGTCCCACGTGGTTGACTGATAGAACCTGGATTTAGAAAGAGGGTCTTGCCTTCCATCCAAGCATTTGGCACATGCAAGTGACCATAGAGGCAGATATCGGCCTCTTCCTCCTGAGCCCAGTAGTCCAACTTTTGAAAATTGAAATTGATGTCAAACAAGTGACCATGGGTTTGGATAATCTTGGTCGAACCAAGCTCAGTCACCAAACGTTCTGGGTAACCTGCATAGAAGTCCATATTCCCTTTAACAACGCGGATGCCCTCCCAAAGGGGAGAATCAGGACGCAGTTCAGAATCGCCATTATGAAAAACGGCATCAACTTTGCCCACATAGCGATCACGGATTTCTTCCACAATCAAGCTATCGCCATGAGAATCGCTCATTACAATGATGGTTTGCTTTGCCATGATGGAAATACCTCCAAAAGTTTCTTAACGGCTAAGGCACGGTGAGATTGACTATTTTTTTCTTCAAGGGTTAATTCAGCTGAGGACTTGCCTGTCTCTCCTACAAGGAAGAGAGGATCATAGCCAAATCCATTTTCACCCTTAGGTTCAAAGTTAATGTATCCTGGCCAGTCTGCTTCAACAACCAAACTTTCCTTGTTTGGGCTGGCTACGACTAGGGTTGTATGGAATTGAGCCGAGCGGTCCTTGAGTTCAAAGACCATGGCCAATTCGTGCAAGAGTTTGGCATTGTTTTCACGGTCAGTAGCTCCCACTCCTGCAAAACGAGCTGACCAGACACCTGGCAAGCCACCAAGGACATCGACTTTGAGACCAGAGTCATCTGCCAAAACCATCTTGCCTGTTAATTGAGAAATAGTTTCTGCCTTGAGACGGGCATTTTCTTCAAAGGTCATGCCTGTTTCAGCTACTTCAGGCAGGTCAGGATAGTCATTAAGATTTTCCACATCGTAGCCTAACTTATCAAAGATAGCTCGGAATTCCTTAGTCTTGCCCTCGTTACGAGTCGCAATCAATAAGGTTTCTCTGACCTTGTTTGTCTCAAAGAAGGCTTCTACATCAACACCTTCTTTGGGTAATTCTACATGCAGGAGTTGCCCATTTTCAACCAAGAGCAAAGCCCCCTGACGTTGGATGACTTCCACATTTCGTCCCATTTCTTGGTTAAGGATATCTACCACAAAAGACAATAAACGGTAGCGAGAACCATAGCGTAAAACAGTAACTGAAATCGGGAAACCTCGTTCCTCGTCTCGAAAGATTTTGGCCAATCCAACCAGAGGGAAATCCAAGTCTTCATCAGTCAACGTCCGGACGCCACCAAAAATACTATAGGACCCGACATACCAGTCCTGGTCATCCTTGTATTCATAAATTTTATTTGTCATAATTCTACATGCTCCACATGAATCTCTTTTTCAAGCCATTCTTCACCAATTTGTGCAAAACTTTGGCTGCTGGCTGTTGTGTAAAAACGGTGATTAAGTGGTCCAGCATCGCGACCACGATTGATTTCAAAATAATTGAGTAAGACTGAGATGTCTCGTACGCACTCTGCCCCACTATCGATGAGCTGAACTTTTGGCCCCATGACATTTTGAATAATAGGTCTGAGGAGTGGATAATGGGTGCAACCCAAAATCAGGCTATCCACCTTTCCAACCAAGGGACGCAAGGTTTCATAGACCACTTTCTTGGTGACACTGGTTGACAGAGCACCAGACTCCACCAAGGGAGCAAACTTGGGACAGGCCAAACTCTCCACCTGTAAGTCCGGATCCAAATCATGGATTTTCTGACGATAGATGTCTGATTGTACCGTCATGGGTGTTCCAATGACTCCGATTTTCCCACCTTGGCTGGACTTGATAGCTGCCGAAGCTCCTGGCAAAATCACACCTAGGACGGGAATGTCTAGTTGAGCCTTGATTTCTTCCCAGACGACCGCAGTCGCAGTATTACAAGCAATGACAATCATTTTGACATCCTTGGTCAAGAGAAAGTTGACCAACTGCCAAGTATATTCACGAATTTGCTCAGCAGGACGGGGACCATAGGGCGCCCGCGCCGAATCTCCAATATAGACGATTTCTTCATGGGGAAGCTGGCGCATGAGCTCGCGCACAACGGTCAAGCCCCCGACACCCGAATCCAAAAAACCAATTGGTCGATTATCCATACAGTCTTCTTTCTAGTCTTTTTTCTGATTGATAGTTCATTATGATTACTTGTCTTTATGAACTGAAGAACAACTTCATCAACAACTATCTCTCTTAATCATAATCAAATATCAATAGAATGCAAGGAAAAAGTCTCATCCCTAAACCATAGCCAACATAGTGAGAAGTCTGGAACTTTCATCCCAGACTTTTCCTTATTTATTTTTTCTTTTTATTGTTAGCAAGGGCTGCCTTTTGTTGGCGGATGATTTGGTGGTAAACTTGTTGTACCTTAGCTTCGCTTGGTTTTTGACCATTTGCACTCAAAAGAGTACGAACTGCTTCAGCATTCAAACGTGGGTTGTCAGCGAATTCTTTTTCAATTTGCTTACGAACCAAGTACATTCCTCCAAGAGCTCCTCCTAGAAAAGCTAGCACAATCAATACAATTGCTAATAGTAAATCCATCATATTTCTCCTGTTTCTTTTTGAGTCTCTTTCATTATACCACAAACTAGCCACCCTGACCAGTTTGTTTTACGCTTTCAGAGATGAGTAGGCTGTAATTAAAGTTGGCTTATTGTTCTAGTCAAAACTAGAAAGAATATAAAAAATACACTCTCTTACCATTCGTTTCCTCCACTTTTTTAATACAAAACAATATCAAATATATATCCTTCTCTAATCCTCTTGACAACACTTCATTAGCTGGTAAAATTAGATTAACAATACAATATAGAAACAAAAGTTCGCCTCATTAAAAATGAAAGCGCTTTTAATTAATAAAGGAGGTTTCTATGGAAAAAATTTGGAGGGAGAAATCCTGTCGCTACAGTATTCGAAAGCTAACAGTCGGCACAGCCTCTGTTTTGCTTGGAGCGGTTTTTCTAGCTAGTCATACTGTCTCTGCTGATACTACTGAAGTAAAGCAAAAAAAGGCTACACTGGAGAAAACTACAGCTAAGACAGACACTATAACAAAAGCAAGTGAATCAACTGAGCATACACAGCCAAACGTGCCAATTGATCATACAAAACCAGTTCTAGCTAATAATAGTTCTTCTGAAAGCAAACCCGCTGAGGCTGATGTTACTTCTGCTACAACTAACCAAGCAAGTACTGAAGCTATTGTAAAACCTAATGAAAATAAGGAAACCGAAAAACAAGAACTACCTGTGACAGAACAAAGCAACTATCAGCTAAACTATGATAGACCAACAGCTCCTTCCTATGATGGCTGGGAAAAACAAGCACTCCCAGTTGGGAATGGTGAAATGGGTGCTAAGGTTTTTGGTCTCATAGGCGAGGAGAGAATCCAATACAACGAAAAAACTCTTTGGTCAGGTGGTCCGCGTCCCGACAGTACCGACTATAACGGAGGAAACTATCAGGAACGGTATAAAATTTTAGCAGAAATTCGTAAGGCTCTTGAAGACGGAGATCGCCAAAAAGCCAAACGATTAGCTGAACAAAATCTAGTTGGACCAAACAACGCCCAGTATGGTCGTTATCTAGCCTTTGGTGATATCTTCATGGTCTTCAATAACCAGAAAAAGGGGCTGGATACAGTTACAGACTATCACCGTGGTTTGGATATCACAGAAGCCACTACTACAACTTCTTACACCCAAGATGGAACGACCTTTAAAAGAGAAACCTTCTCAAGTTACCCTGATGATGTTACTGTTACTCACTTGACCCAAAAAGGGGACAAAAAACTTGATTTTACAGTTTGGAATAGCTTAACAGAAGATTTACTTGCTAACGGAGACTACTCAGCGGAATATTCTAACTACAAGAGTGGCCATGTTACGACAGACCCAAATGGTATCCTACTAAAAGGTACAGTCAAAGATAATGGCCTCCAGTTCGCATCCTATCTAGGAATTAAAACGGACGGAAAAGTTACTGTTCATGAGGATAGTTTAACGGTCACAGGGGCCAGCTATGCTACGCTTTTACTCAGTGCCAAGACTAACTTTGCTCAGAATCCAAAAACAAACTATCGCAAAGACATTGACCTCGAAAAAACAGTTAAAGGCATTGTAGAAGCAGCTAGGGGCAAAGACTACGAGACACTTAAAAAGAACCATATCAAAGACTATCAAAGCCTCTTTAACCGCGTCAAACTAAACCTAGGTGGAAGCAATGCTGCTCAAACGACAAAAGAGGCCCTTCAGACCTATAACCCTAGCAAAGGGCAAAAACTGGAAGAACTCTTCTTCCAATACGGACGTTATTTATTGATTAGTTCATCTCGTGATCGGACAGATGCCCTTCCTGCCAACCTACAAGGAGTCTGGAATGCCGTAGACAATCCACCTTGGAACGCTGACTACCACCTCAATGTCAACTTGCAAATGAACTATTGGCCAGCCTACATGAGCAATCTAGCTGAAACAGCCAAGCCAATGATCAATTACATTGACGATATGCGTTACTATGGCCGTATCGCTGCTAAGGAATACGCCGGTATCGAATCCAAAGATGGACAAGAAAATGGCTGGCTGGTTCATACCCAGGCGACACCATTTGGCTGGACTACTCCTGGTTGGAATTACTATTGGGGTTGGTCGCCAGCAGCTAATGCCTGGATGATGCAGAACGTCTATGACTACTATAAATTTACCAAGGATGAAAGTTATCTAAAAGAAAAGATTTATCCAATGCTCAAGGAAACAGCTAAGTTCTGGAACTCCTTCTTGCACTATGACCAGGCCAGTGACCGTTGGGTATCTTCTCCATCCTATTCACCTGAACACGGTACAATTACCATTGGAAACACCTTTGACCAATCACTAGTCTGGCAGCTATTCCATGACTACATGGAAGTTGCCAACCATCTGAAAGTCGACCAAGACTTAGTCACAGAGGTCAAGGCTAAATTTGACAAACTAAAACCACTTCACATTAACAAAGAAGGACGCATCAAGGAATGGTACGAAGAAGATAGTCCACAATTCACTAATGAAGGCATTGAAAATAACCACCGCCACGTTTCCCATCTGGTAGGTCTCTTCCCAGGTACGCTCTTTAGCAAGGATCAGGCTGAATACTTAGAAGCTGCGCGTGCTACCCTCAACCACCGTGGAGATGGTGGTACTGGTTGGTCTAAGGCCAATAAAATCAACCTCTGGGCTCGTCTCTTAGACGGTAACCGTGCTCATCGCTTGCTCGCTGAACAGCTCAAATATTCAACTCTTGAAAACCTTTGGGATACGCACGCACCTTTCCAAATAGACGGAAACTTTGGAGCAACCAGTGGGATTGCAGAAATGCTTCTTCAATCACACACTGGCTACATTGCACCATTGCCAGCCCTTCCAGATGCTTGGAAAGACGGTCAGGTTTCTGGTCTGGTTGCTCGTGGTAACTTTGAAGTCAGCATGAAGTGGAAAGATAAAAACCTGCAAAGCTTGTCCTTCCTTTCAAATGTCGGTGGAGACCTAGTTGTAGATTATCCAAATATCGAAGCCAGTCAGGTTAAGGTTAATGGTAAATCTGTCAAAGCAACTGTTCTTAAAGATGGCCGCATTCAACTGGCAACACAAAAAGGTGATGTCATTACCTTTGAACATTTCCCTGGTCGTGTAACCAGTCTGACAGCAGTTAGACAAAATGGCGTCACTGCCGAACTCACCTTCAACCAAGTAGAAGGTGCTACCCACTATGTTATCCAAAGACAAGTGAAAGACGAATCTGGCCAAACCTCTGCAAGCAGAGAATTTGTGACCAATCAAACCCATTTTATCGACCGCTCACTCAATCCTCAACTCGCCTACACTTATACTGTTAAGGCTATGCTGGGTAATGTTTCTACACAGGTATCCGAAAAGGCCAATGTCGAAACCTATAACCAATTGATGGATGACCGTGATAGCCGAATCCAATACGGTTCTGCATTTGGAAACTGGGCAGACTCAGAATTATTTGGAGGAACAGAGAAGTTTGCCGACCTTTCACTAGGTAACTATACAGATAAAGATGCGACAGCAACCATTCCTTTCAATGGTGTTGGCATTGAAATCTATGGTCTCAAATCATCTCAATTAGGAATCGCTGAAGTCAAAATCGATGGTAAATCAGTTGGTGAACTGGACTTCTATACTGCAGGTGCAACTGAAAAAGGTAGCCTTATCGGTCGCTTCACAGGATTGTCAGATGGTGCTCATGTGATGACTATCACTGTAAAACAAGAGCATAAACACCGTGGCAGTGAGCGCTCCAAAATTTCCTTAGACTACTTTAAAGTTTTACCGGGACAAGGAACAACCATTGAAAAAATGGATGACCGCGACCCTCGCATTCAATACGGATCTCAATTCAAAGATTGGAGCGATACTGAATTATATAAGAGCACAGAAAAATATGCGGACATCAATAACGCCGACCCAAGTACTGCTTCAGAAGCTCAAGCAACCATTCCATTTACTGGAACAGGTATTCGAATTTACGGACTCAAAACATCCGCTCTCGGAAAAGCTCTCGTGACACTGGATGGAAAAGAAATGCCAAGTCTAGACTTCTACACTGCTGGCGCTACCCAAAAGGCAACCTTAATTGGAGAATTTACTAATCTGACCGATGGTAATCATATTTTGACATTGAAAGTTGATCCAAATTCACCAGCAGGTCGCAAGAAAATTTCTCTAGATTCATTTGATGTGATTAAGGCTCCAGCTGTAAGCTTGGATAGCCCAAGTATCGCACCACTTAAGGAAGGGGATAAAAACATCTCTTTAACTCTTCCAGCTGGAGATTGGGAAGCCATCGCTGTGACCTTCCCAGGCATCAAAGATCCACTCGTTTTACGCAGGATAGACGATAATCATCTAGTTACGACTGGAGATCAGACTGTCTTATCAATTCAAGATAATCGGGTACAAATCCCTATCCCTGACGAAACCAATCGAAAAATTGGAAATGCGATAGAAGCTTATTCTATCCAGGGAAATACAACAAGCAGTCCTGTCGTAGCTGTCTTTACCAAAAAGGATGAGAAGAAGGTTGAGAATCAGCAGCCAACTACAAGTAAGGGAGATGACCCTGCTCCTATTGTAGAAATTCCTGAATACACTAAGCCTATCGGTACAGCTGGACAGGAACAACCGCCTGTAGTAAATATTCCTGAGTACACTCAACCTATCGGAACGGCTGGACAGGAACAACCGCCTGTAGTAAATATTCCTGAGTATACTAAACCTATAGGTACAGCCGGACAGGAACAACCGCCTACTGTTTCTATCTCTGAATACACTAAACCTATCGGAACGGCTGGACAGGAACAACCGCC